>JAGVZF010000041.1 GCA_018302785.1 Candidatus Woesearchaeota archaeon
TAAAATAAACATAAAACAAAAGATAGGTATAACAAATATTTCATTAGAAAAACTTCCACTAAACAAAGAAGAGGAAGTTTTAAAATTTAATTTTGAGTTCTTGGTAGACTATGAACCTTCTTTTGCTAAAATACACATAAAAGGCCATGTTCTCTCAATAGAAGATCCTAAATTACACAAAGAAATTTTAGATAAATGGAAAAAATCTAAAAAAATAAATCAAGATATGTTAAATGAAGTTTTTAATGTGATTGTTTCAAAATGTACTATAAAGGCCTTGGCCATGTCCCAAGATATTAATGTACCCCCATTAATACCACTCCCTAGAGTACAACCAGCAAAAGAACCACAAGAGTATATTGGTTAAGACAAATTTTTAACTTTCCCAAAATTATACACTTTATTTCCAACCACAAATAATTTAAAATCACTTATATCTTTTTTAATAAAGGGACTTAGAAAATTTCCAGTTAGTATATCATTTCCTTCTATTAGTGGATTAAAACTAGGCATTACAATTAACACCTTATCTCTCCACATACCCTTTATAAAACATTTATATTTTTCAACCTTTGCTCCTTCTTTAATACATACAGAAGGATGCTCATGCCCTATAATAACCATATCTTTATTTAATGCTTCTTCTGGAATAACATCCCCATGCAGTAAAATAATATTACTAAAACAAATATAATCCTTAATATTATAGCCCTGCTCTTTCAATATCTTTTTCATCATAACATCATGATTGCCTAATATAATTTCTACATCATACCCTTCGCTTAAAAAATTCAAAAACTTATAAACATCAGTCCATTCTTGCTTATTTATTTTGGAAAATTCATGCTTCAAATCACCATTAATAATTATTCTTTTTACATCTACACTTTCTAAAATTTTAAGAATATTATTATGTATCCAATTATATTGTTGTTTAGGCAAAAAAGTACCTCTATTAACATAAGAATCTTCCAATCCTAAATGCAAGTCTCCAATAACAATTGTCTTTTCTTCTCTAAGATAAAGAGATGCATCAATAATCTTTATCCCTTTAGCTATGTTTGTCATAAACCTATCTTTTAATATTTAATCTAGGATGTCTTCCTACTTCTTCACAAATTTTACAAGAACTCAGATTTCTACATTTTTCTTGGCTTGATTCCTTACCTAAATCCATCTGTAACAAAAAATCCTTTTGAGAAGAAACAACTATGTTTACATTTATGTCAGATATTGATGGATCAGACCTCAAATGATCATTTATTATAGTTTCAATTTTTCTTAAATTCTCATGAACAAAGAATACAGATACATTATGTTTGCCCGACATAATGAATCCATTAACAAAAAAAGAACAAGCATTAAGTCTATCTAATATTTCATTTGCATCACTTGCAGTAAAGTCTACTCTCGCCAAAAACAAATTGCTCCTATTAAAGTCAGTTCCTACATTAAACGTTAAAATCCCTTTTTTCTTTAATCTCTGGACTCTAAAATTAACTGAAGGTTGACTAATGTTTAGTTTACTAGCAATTTCTGCTTGAGAAATATGTGGGTTTTGCATAAAAAGAGAGACCACTGTAACATCTTTTTCATCAAGATTTAACTTTTCGTTTATCATAATAACCTAACTTTGACGAGATTTATAAACTTTTCTATTATTTATCATAATTTAATCAATATTGTATATAATTAATAAACAGAAGATTTATATAATATAATTGACTTAATATTCGTTAACAACTCTTAATGGGAGGTAAAAATGGATTCAAATTATTCTATAACCCAAGATCAGAAAAATAAAATTAGTACAGATATTAATTTTACAGATAAAGCTATAACCAAATTTACAGATATTAAAACAAATGAAGGTAAAAAAGAATTTAATTTAAGGTTAAAAGTTATTTCAGGTGGATGTTCTGGATTTAAGTATGATTTTTCATTTGATAATCAAAGAAATTCAGATGATTTTGTAGTTGAAAAAAATAATTTAACAATTTTAATAGATAAAGGAAGTTTGCCGTTCTTAAAAGGTGTTAGAATAGATTATGTTGAATCTCTTAATGAGAGCGGGTTTAAAATAACAAACCCTAATGCCCACCATACATGTGGTTGTGGAAATTCGTTTGGTTAATATGTCATTAGTAGCAAATATTGAATATAATAGAAATCTTTTTGATCATTATAATACTGAAAAAAATATTTTTAAGTCAGTTCCAGGACTAACAAAAGAATTAGTTATAAAAATTTCTCAAGATAAGAATGAACCTGAATGGATGTTAAAAAAAAGACTAGATGCATTAAGCTTGTTTAACCAAACTCCAATTCCAAATTGGGGACCTGACTTGGGGAACTTAAATCTTAATGAGATATCATATTACATCAGACCAGATGCTAAAAGGTCTAACAATTGGGAAGAACTGCCAGAAGACATTAAAAAAACATTTGACAGATTAGGGATTCCCGAAGCAGAAAAAAAATATCTTAGCGGAGCAGGTGCTCAATATGACTCCGAGGTAATTTATCATAATTTAAAAAAGGAATGGGAAGATCAAGGAGTTATTTTTGAAGATTGTGATACTGCCCTGAAAAAATACCCTGAATTAATGAAAAAATACTTTATGACTAAATGTATTCCAATTAACGATCACAAGTTTATAATGCTTCATGCAGCAGTATGGAGTGGAGGTACATTTATTTATGTTCCTAAAAATGTAAAAGTTACAGTTCCACTACAAGCTTATTTTAGAATGAATGCAAAACAAGGAGGGCAATTTGAGCATACCCTAATAATTGCAGATGAAGGATCTGAGGTCCACTACATTGAAGGATGTTCTGCCCCACAGTACAGCAAAAAATCACTCCATGCTGGGTGTGTAGAAATTTATGTACACAAAAATGCTAAAGTTAGGTACAGCAGCGTAGAGAATTGGAGCAAGAATACTTATAATTTGAATACAAAACGTGCAATAGTTTATGAAGAGGGTATAATGGACTGGATTAATGGTAATATGGGTTCATGTACTACTATGCTTTACCCTTGCTCAGTCCTTGTTGGAAAAGGCGCAAGAACAGATATGTTAGGAGTTGTGTACGCAGGATTTAGTCAAAATCAAGACACTGGGTCTAAAGTTATCCATGCTGCTCCGAATACTTATTCAACTATAAGGTCAAAAAGTATTAGTAAAAATGGGGGTATATCTTCCTATAGAGGTTATGTAATGATTAATAAAGGTGCATTTAATTGTAAATCTAACATTGTCTGCGACGCATTAATATTAGACAATGAATCAAAGTCAAACACATTTCCTTCTATGCGTATACTAGATAACTCTGCTAATGTTTGCCATGAAGCAACAGCAGGTAAAATTAGCGAAGAAAAAATATTTTACCTAATGTCTAGAGGTTTAAGTGAAGAACAAGCAATAAAGATGGCAGTTTCAGGTTTTATTGAACCAGTATTAAAACAATTACCTTTAGAATATGCTTTAGAATTAAACAAACTTATACAACTAGAAATGGAGAACAAAGTAGGCTAGTTCTTTACATCATATGTTTCTTAGTTTTACATCAGGAATAAATGAACCTATAGTAGAAGATATTTCTAGAAAGAATAATGAACCTGAATGGATGTTAAAAAAAAGACTAGATGCATTATCATATTATAAAATGCTTGAAGAACCAAAATTCAAATATGGGATTGGAATTACTGCTAAACAAAATCCAATGGTTGTAAATTCAATTTCAAAATCTAAAAAAAATGTGCATTCCAAAAACAAAAACGTTATTATTGAAGACTTTAGTACTGCACTAAAAAATAACGAGGCATTACTTAAAGAAAACTTCATGTCAAAATGTCTTAACCCAAGCGAAGATAAATATGTTGCTTTACATAACGCTTTATTATCAAACGGTACTTTAATAGTAATCCCTAAAGGTGTTAATGAGAACGAGACTATAACCATTAATCTTTACAACTCCCAAGAGTCAGAATTCAATAGCATACTAATCATTGCTGAAAAAGATTCTAAGGCCACCATAGTATTACAAAAATTAAGCAATGAAAATAACTTATTTACAAGCGATACTTTAGAAATAATAGCTAAAGAAAGTTCAACTTTAAATATTATCCAGATACAAGATCTTAATATTAAAACAAGTAATCTTTCAAACATAAAAGCAGTATTAGACAACAATGCTACATTAAATTTTATTGATGCGGGATTAGGATCCAAATTTTTGAAATCAAAAAATACAACTATCCTCCGAGGAACAGGATCAGAATATAATAATTATTCGCTTAATTTTTCTAGTTTAAACCAATGCTATGACCTAAATTCCTCCGCAATCCATAAAAGTCCCTCAACAAAATCTAAAATAATCTCAACTAATATAGTTGATGATAATTCAAAGTTGATATTTAACGGATTAATAAAAATTGAAAAGGATGCAGCTAATTCACAAGCTTACCAAAAGGAGGAGAATCTATTATTAAACCCGAATGCAGAGGTTTGCCCAATACCCAATCTAGAAATAGATAATTATGATGTAAAATGTTCTCATGCTGCAACCACAACTAATATTGACGAAGAAAAAATATTTTACCTAATGTCTAGAGGTTTAAGTGAAGAACAAGCAATAAAATCAGTAACCAAAGGCTTTTTTAATAAATTCTTAGACATTATAAAAGAGCGACCCATACTAGAGATAATTAATAATGCAATATATAAAAAATCTAAATATGAATACCTTAGCTAGCACTTTGGACACAGAATCTATAAAAAAAGACTTTCCTATTCTAAATAGAAAGATTAATGGTAATAAATTAGTTTATCTAGACTCAGCAGCCACCTCGCAAAAACCAAAACAAGTTATAAAATCAATTGTAGACTACTATGAAAATTATAATTCAAATGTTCATAGGGGGATATATAAACTAAGTGAAGAAGCAACAATTGCTTATGAAAATGCCCGAAGTAAAGTAGCATCACTAATTAATGCTAGTCCTGAAGAAGTAATATTCACTAAGGGGACTACCGACTCTATAAATATGTTATCTAATATGTTATCTAGGAACTTAAAAAAAGATGATGAAATCATATTGACAGAAATGGAACATCATTCTAATTTAGTGCCTTGGCAAATTATCTCTAAGGAAATAGGATTAAAACTAAAATTTTTAAGATCATGTGTCTAATGTGTTAGGAATAACCAATCCAATAAAAGAAATCTCAAGAATCGCCCACGAGTACAATATTCTGGTTGCTGTGGACGGAGCTCAAAGTGTACCACACATGTCTATAGACATTAAATCACTTGGAGTAGATTTTTTTTCATTTTCAGGACATAAGATGCTTGCTTCAACAGGTATTGGTGTTTTATATGGTAAGAAAAATCTTCTAGAGAATCTAAATCCTGTTTCATATGGTGGCGGTATGATAAATCAAGTCACACTTGAGTCATCAAGTTGGGCAGAACTTCCCTGGAAATTCGAGGCGGGAACTCCAAATATTCAAGGGGCTATATCAATGGATGCAGCAATATCTTATCTAAATGTGATCGGCCTAGAAAAAATACAAAAACACGAAAAAGAATTAACTGACTATACAGTGGAATTATTAAACAATATTAAAGGAATAACAATTTATGGGCCTAACCCCCGATCCGGTATAATATCATTTAATTTAGAGAAAGTTCACCCACATGATACATCGGCAATTCTTGATAATCATGGTATCTCAGTAAGGGCCGGGCATCACTGTGCAATGCCTTTAATGAAGGCATTGGGGATTAACGGAACTACAAGAGTGTCATTATATATATATAATTCATATCAAGATATTGACATTTTATGCAATGAGCTCAAAAAAGTGAAGGAGGTTTTTAGTTAATGGATAGTAACATATATGCTGAAAATATACTAGACCATTACAGCAATCCAAGAAATTATGGTCAACCATCCTCATTTGATACAATGCAAAGAGAGTTTAACCCCCTTTGTGGAGATGAAATTAAAATATTTATTAATTTAGAAAATGATATAATAAAAGATATAAATTTTACTGGAAACGGTTGTGCTATAAGTCAGGCATCAGCATCTATACTAACAGAACATATTAAAAATAAAAATATCAATGAAGTTAAATCATATGGCAAGGAGCAGGTCTTAGGGTTATTGGGTATTGATATTGGACCAGTAAGACTAAAATGTGCCTTGTTATCATTAAAAGCGATAAAACAAGCAATTCAAAAATTAGAAGATGAACAATAAATTAGTAGTTAAAGATTTAACAGTATCTGCATCAGGGAAGCTTATTATTGATAAAGTAAACCTTGAAGTTAAACAAGGAGAAGTTGTAGCACTAATGGGTCCTAATGGATCAGGTAAAAGTACGTTAGCTAATTCTATCATGGGAAATCCAAAATTTAAAATTGAAAAAGGATCAATATTGATAAATAGTGAAGACATCACAAAACTGAAAACTAATGAGAGGGCAAAGAAAGGAATTTTCATGTCTTTTCAATATCCTAGCGAGATCGCAGGGATAACAATAAGTAATTTCCTAAGAGCTGCCTTAAACACAATAAAAGATACAAACATATCCGTAATTGATTTCCAAAAAATCTTAAAAGAAAATACGAAAGAACTAAACATTGGGGAAAATTTAGCAAAGAGGTATATAAATGAGGGTTTTTCAGGCGGTGAAAAGAAAAAATTTGAGATCCTACAGATGTCAATATTAGAACCAAAATTTGCTTTGCTAGACGAAACTGATTCTGGCCTAGATGTTGATGCCCTAAAAATAATATCCAATGGTATAAATAAAATAAAATCAAAAACTAATATGGGTATCCTTATAATTACACATTACAAAAGAATTTTAGACTATATCACTCCAGATAAAATTTACATCATGGTGGATGGGAAAATAGTTAAAGAAGGGGATTCATCGCTCTCTTCAAAGTTAGAACAATTTGGTTATAATTGGGTTAAAGAAGAAAATAATTAAACGCCCAGTAATTCCCTTAATTCTTCATTAGGTTGCCATGGAGGATCAAAAACAATCTCAACATCAACATTAACACCATAATTCCCTTTTAGTTTATTCTTAATCTCATCGACAATAGCTGGGCCATAAGGGCAATATGGTGTTGTAAATGTCATCTTAATAAAAACTTCCTTATCCTTAATCGACACCTCATAAATCAAACCTAATGTCCATACATCAAGTCCTAATTCAGGATCATTACATGTCTTTAATGTATCAATAACATCATCTTTACTTACCATAAGAATATCAAAATAGAATATATATTTAAATTTTCCTGATTATAAGTTTCACAACATTTATATATAATTATAATAATACACAGCTAAAAATGGAAAAAAAATATTTTAGTCTAAATGAAGCAGAAACTCTAATCCCCGTAATACAAAATTCAATTACTAGGATTAAAGATATTACCAAAGCAATATCATTACTTGAGTCAATAGAAATTACAAGTGACGATGAGTTTAAATCACTATCAAATGAGATTATGATTAATAAAAGTTTCCACAAGTTAAACTTTTTATTTTTTAAAGAACTAGAGTGGTTACTTAAGAGTGGAGCAGTAATTAAAGATCCAAACGAAGGTCTTGTTGATTTTTACTCATTTTATGAAGGTAG
>JAGVZF010000044.1:0-885 GCA_018302785.1 Candidatus Woesearchaeota archaeon
CAAACTTGTAGTGATAATACTCCATATAATCAGTGTAGTAATACTCAACCATTATTTTGTTATAATAATGGTACCTTAGGAAATAGATGTCAACAATGTAGATGTCCACAACAACAAATATGTCAAGCTGACGGAAGTTGTTCAGGAAGTCCTAATCAACCACCAAATGCTACCATAACTCAACCAACACAAAATACATTTACTGTAAATACACCAATAAATTATGCAGGAACAGGAACAGATCCTGATGGAACAATAGTAAGTTATAGTTGGACTGTAGATATTATTGGAGATGGACAACAACCATTTACAATTGGAAATCAGCAATCTGGAACTTATACTCCAACAACTTTAGTTAATAATTTATCAACTATATATAGATTGACATTAACTGTAACTGATAATGATCAAGCACCTGGAACTAACTTTAAAGAATTAACTATAGTTCCTGCTCAACAAAATTTATTTGATTTCAATAGTATTATAAATTATTTAGGGGTTGTTAGTGATCCAAACGGGCCTATTCCAAATTCGCAAATGACATGGGAATATGATATTACTGGGGATAATCAAGGACCAATTAGTTTAGGAATTGGACCTAGTGGTAGTTTCATTGCTAATAGGACTATAGGTGCTATATCACTTTATAAGTTAAGATTTACAGCGAATGATGGACAGTACACTAATTTCTCTGAGAGAGATATTATTGTTTTATCAGAGCCTACACAAACAGAATGCCAATTAACTAGTGCTTTATGGCAAGAAACTAATGTTAATGAAAGTACATTAGTTAATCTAATTGTAAATGGATCTAATTGCAATAGTAAATTAGTTAATTTTGTAGTTTGGGAAGATGATATTTTAGATGGTGATGATCCTGTTCAA
>JAGVZF010000044.1:920-6469 GCA_018302785.1 Candidatus Woesearchaeota archaeon
TAGCATCATTAAATGATAATTCAAATGTAAATATACAAAGTTCTAATCAATTAATTGTAAATAGAGGAACAGAAAATCAACCACCAACTGTAAATATAGAATCACCTAGAATAGGACAACAGTTTAATATTAGCAGTATTATCACCTATTCTGGAACTGCTTTAGATCCTGAGGATGGAGTTTTGCAAGGTAACAGTTTAGTTTGGAGATATGACATTATTGGAGATAATCAAGGATTTATCAATTTAGGATTTGGACAATTAGGAACATTTACACCAACATTTTTAGTTAATAACTCAGTAACAATCTACAGGTTTGAGTTAACTGCTTTTGATTCTAGCAATTTATCCGGTTCTATGTTTATTGATGTTCAAATAAATCCTGTGGTAAATCCCCAACAATGCCAAGATGGAACTTTATATAATCAATGTAGTAATACCCAACCATTATTCTGTTATAATAATGGTACTTTAGGTAATAACTGCCAACAGTGTCAATGTCCAAATGGATTATCTTGCCAACCAAATGGAAGTTGTTCAGGAAGTCCTAATCAACCACCAACTGCTACTATAACTAGGTAATTTGCCTGGTAGTAGAATGAGGTGGGTATTAAATATAAGTGGGGTGGCTGAATATATTAATTTGGGTCCTGGTGATAGTGGCTCATTTATTGCTGGAGTTTTGAGGAATAACCAGCCAACATTATACACTTTGAAATTAGTTGCAACAGATAGTCACAGATTAAGTGGAAGTTCAACGAAACTATTTACTGTTGTTCTATTTAATCAAACTCAACAAAATTTGACAGAAAACCATTGGTTAGAAACAGAGTATGCAACTATTGGTTTGCCAATGGCAGTTTATAATGATAGCCAAGCTTCAAATGGTAGATATATAGGTTCATATGTTAGTGATGGTTATGGTCAATTGCAATTTATTATAAGTAATCCAGGAATATATTATTTATGGATGAGAACTAAGTGGAGTGGAGGAAGTTCAAATTCATTATTTGTTTCAGTTGACAATCAGCCAGAGATAGAGTTTGGTAATGACTATACTTTTAATGGATGGCATTGGATCAATTCGTTCCAATCTCACGAAGTCCCTGAAATTGTTACTTTACAACTTAGTGCAGGATCTCATTTAATTAAAATAAGGGGCAGAGAAGCTGGAGGATTATTTGGAGTAGATAAGATTTTGTTAACGGGTAATCCTAACTATATTCCAAATGAATTGGGAGAATCAGGTGAGAATAAACCTTTACCTCCACAACAGCAAACACTATTTTTTGATAATTTTGAAAGATATCCTCTAGGGCTAATTCCATTAGCTTGGGCGTCTAACACTGGTACTTGGCAAGTAGTTGTAGATGGTACAAATACCTATGAAGGATATATGGGTGCAGGAAATGCATATTCATATCCAAATAATCAATCTCATCTCAATTTACGAAACTATAGATTTGAATCTAAATTTAAAATATTAAATAGTTCTACTGGAATTGGATTTATTGGTTATCATACTAGTGGAAGGGCTTATCAAATAAGATACAGAAGTTTTCCTGGTCAAATTTTTATTGAAGACATTTCGAACTTTAATGGAGAATTGGGCCAGGATTTGCGTATCTTTAATTATTCATTACAGAAAGATATTTGGTATAGAGTAAAAGTAGAATTTGAAACCCAGACTTCTAAGACTATTATTAAAGTTAAGATTTGGAATGATGCAGAAAATGAACCAAGCACTTGGTTGATTACTTATGAGGATACAAGATCTAATAGAATTCAACAAGGCGGGTTTGGATATAATGTTAGACATCTGGCTAATAGATTTGATGATATCAAAGTTACTAGATTACCTCAATAAAGTCCTGAGAGTAAAGGTAATATTATTAATATGCTTTTGAATTTATTTAATTAAAATTAGACTTAGAAAGGTTTAAATAATTCTATCTAGAAATTTTATTTATGGACTTAAATAAAAATTATGATTTTAAAATCGCTGAGAAAAAATGGCAGAAATTTTGGGAAACTGAAAAGATATATGCTTTTGATAATAAAAGTAAAAAACCTATTTTTTCTGTTGATACGCCGCCCCCAACTTTATCTGGAAGAATGCACTTAGGGCATTCATTTTCTTATTCACAACAAGACTTTATTGTAAGATATAGAAGGATGAAGCAAAATAATGTTTTTTATCCTTTTGGTACTGATGACAACGGGTTACCTACAGAAAGATTAGTAGAAAAAATGAAAAATATTAAATCTACTAAAATGAATAGGTCTGAATTTGTAGATCTTTGTAATAATACTATACGAGAATTGAAATCTGATTTTATTCAAGATTGGAAGAATATTGGAATGAGTAGCGATTTTTCTGAAACATATTCTACTATAGATAAACATTCAATAAAAACTGCTCAGAAATCTTTTATATATCTTTATAATAAAAATCTCGTTTATATGCACTCTGCTCCTTCAATATGGTGTGTGAATTGCCAAACAACAATTGCACAAGCTGAACTTGAGGATAAAGAACTAGATTCCACTTTTAATGACGTAATATTTACTGTAGATGAAAATTATAAATTAATTATCTCTACTACTAGACCAGAATTATTAGGAGCATGTACATGTATTTATGTAAATCCTAATGATATAAAATATAAGAAATTAATTGGAAAAAAAGTAACAATTCCTTTGTTTAATTATAAGGTTATAATATTTGAAGATGAGAGTGTTGATCCAAACAAAGGTAGCGGTGCTATGATGGTTTGTAGTTATGGTGATAAATATGATGTAGAAGCTATAAAAAAGAGAAATTTAGAACCTAGAATTCTTTTTACAAAAGATGGTAAAATTAACGAGCTTGGAGGTAAATATTATGGATTACAAATTAAAGAAGCTAGAAAACAAATTTTATTTGATTTAGAGAAGCAAGGATTGTTAAAAAATAAAAAAAATATAAAACATATTGTGAATGTGCATGATAAATGCGGTACTGAAGTGGAATTCTTATCTTCTAAACAATGGTTTGTAAAGATATTGTCTTATAAAAATGATTTGATTAAGACTGGAAGAAAAATTAATTGGTATCCTGAGTCTATGAGATTAAGATATGAACATTGGATAAATGGGTTACAATGGGACTGGGGGATATCAAGACAGAGACATTTTGGGGTTCCTTTTCCTGTTTGGTATTGTAAAAAATGTGGTACTATGGTTTTAGCTAATGATAAACAATTACCTGTTGATCCTTTAAAAGATAAACCACTAAAAAAATGTAAGTGTGGAAGTATTGATTATGTTGCAGAAGAAGATGTGTTTGACACGTGGTTTACATCATCTTTGACACCAGAAATACTTTTGAATTGGGTTAATGATAAAGGTTGGAAAACAAATTTTGAAAAAATGAGTCCTATGTCTTTAAGACCAAATGCTCATGATATTATCAGAACATGGGATTTTTATACTATTGTAAAAAGTATGCATCATCATAAGGGCATACCTTGGAAAAATGTTATTATATCTGGACATGTTTTGGATCCTAAGGGGGAGTCTATGCATAAGTCTAAAGGTAATGCTATTGAACCAATTGAAGTCTTAGATAAATATGGTGCAGATGCCTTAAGATTTTGGACAGCAAGTTCAAAGTTAGGGGAAGATTTGCAATATTTGGAAAAAGATTTAGTTACAGGACAAAAGACAGTTAATAAATTATGGAATGCATCAAAATTTGTGTTAATGAACTTAGAAGATTATAAAAATGAAAAAGTTAAATTAGAAGTTGTTGACAAATGGCTACTTATAAAACTTAATAAAATTGTAAAAATTTGTACCGGGAGTTTTGATGAATATGAATATAGTAAGGCTAAAGGAGAAATTGATAACTTCTTTTGGAATTTCTATTGTGATTATTACATAGAGATTGTTAAAAATAGGTTATATAACGAAAAAGGTAAAAAAAGGCAAAGTGCTCAGTTTACATTATATAATTCTTTATTAACCATCATTAAATTATTTGCTCCAATTATGCCACATATAACAGAAGAAGTTTATAACATTAGATATGCAAAAGACGAAAAATGTAAGTCTATTCATATTTCAAAGTGGCCTGAATATGATAAGAAATTAGATGATAAAGAAATTGAAAAAATTGGAAAGCTTATTATTAAAATAATTCAGGAAGTTAGAAAGTTTAAGACTATGAATAAGAAATCTTTGAAAGAGGAAGTGTTAATAACTTTAAATAAAAAGGATTATAAAACTGTTGAAGTTGCTATTGATGATTTAAAAGCAGTGACTAATGCTAAAGAGATTATAATAGCGAATAAATTTAACGTGAGTTTTTAAAATGAATACAAAGACGAAAATAATGCTTAAGAGATTTATAAGAGAATTAGAGCAAATAAGGGGGAGGCATACTGAATTAGTTTCTGTTTATATTCCTGCAAGTTATGATTTAAATAAGATTATTGCTCACTTACAACAAGAACAAGGAACTGCTTCTAATATTAAAGACAAAACTACGAGAACTAATGTTATAGATAGTCTTGAAAAAATGATTAGACATTTAAGACTTTTTAAAAAGACTCCTGGAAATGGCTTGGCTGTTTTTGCAGGTAATAAAGCTGAGAGAGAAGGGCAACAGGATATTGGTGTGTGGAGCATAGAACCTCCGGAACCATTGAATACAAGAATGTATAGATGCGATCAAACTTTTGTTTTGGATCTTCTTAAAAATATGGTTGATGTGAAGGAGTTTTATGGATTGATTGTTATTGAGAATAGAGAGGCAAGTATTGGTATCTTAAAAGGTACGTCTATTAGCGAAATTGCAAAGTTTGAATCTATGGTTCCGGGAAAAATTAAGGCAGGTGGTCAATCACAACAGAGATTTGCAAGATTAAGAGAAGAAGCTGCTCATGAATTTTATAAAAAAGTTGCAGAGGCAGTCAATAAAGAATTTTTGGGTGTGAAGGATTTAAGGGGTATATTAATTGGGGGTCCTGGTCCTACTAAAGAAACTTTTTTGGATGGTGCTTATTTAAACAATGAGCTTAAGAAAAAAGTTATAGGTACAAAAGATTTAAGTTACACTGGGGAGTTTGGATTAAAAGAATTAGTTGAAAAAAGTAAAGATCTATTGGCTAAAGAAGAAATAACAAGAGAAAAAGATATTATGGATAAATTATTTGAATCATTAAGTAAAGATCCTGAGAAAGTTACTTATGGGAAAGATGAAGTAGTAAAGGCTTTAGAATATGGGGCTGTGGATTTGTTAATTATAAGCGAAAGTTTAGATGAAGAACTAATAGATAAGTTAACGGAAATGGCTGATAAAACAGGAACTAAAGTAGAGTTTATATCTATCGATACAAGTGAAGGTATTCAATTAAAGGATTTAGGTGGTGTTGCGGCTATTTTAAGATATTCCCTGGAATAATACTTGTGTAGTATCCCGAAATTATTTCCCAACGCTGGTTTATTTCTAATTTTCATTGTTTTAATTTCCTAATAAATGCTTGAGATGGTGTCTCAAGCAAATTA
>JAGVZF010000042.1 GCA_018302785.1 Candidatus Woesearchaeota archaeon
TTCAATATTCTTTAACTTAAAATCAAACTTGAGACAGCTAACTAAAACCTCTAAAGTTGATAATTGCCTATTACTAAACTTAGAAACATTAATTTTTAACTCAAAATCTTTAATAATAATATTTTCATTAAATTTTTTAATAGCAACATTATAAGTTGTCCAAATTGTTCTTTGGTCTCTATTAGTTAAGTCTGAGATATTTTTAAAACTAAGATTTAAGTTTTCTTTTAGATATTTGACTAAAATTTGTAAAGAACTTAATTTTCTATTGCTAAATATTGAAATAGGAATTAATATTTCTCCATGCTCTTCAAGAATTAAATTTAAAATTTCATCAGCACTAAGATTTGTACTTTCTTTTAAAATTTTAATAGCAATTTTTAAGTCTTCAACATTATTTTTTTTAAGAAGTCTAGCAATACTAGATAGAGATAACTTTACATATTTCTCTTTATTCTCTTTTTTACCAAAAGACATCTTTACTTATTAGATAAGATTCTATTTATAAAGATTTTGGTACCATTCTGATATAATATGTTAATTAACTTATATTATAAGTAAAATATCATATTAAATAAGTATAATTAACTTATATTATAAGTAAAGTATTATATAATAATTAAAATTAAACCCAATTAACCAATGAAATAAGAAAGTAACATCAACAAACTATATAAATAATCAAAATTTAAATTTTATATGCTAATCTCAATTTCAGAAATTCTAGGTTTATTACTAACATGCTTAGTTTTAGGCTTTATTTTTATAGATGCTATCCCAAGAGGTAAAAACAAAAAATCTTACTTAAAAGGCTTAATTTATGCTGGTTTAATAGTCTCTCCAGGCATTATTTTACATGAATTAATGCATAAATTTACAGCATTATTTTTTGGCTTAGAAGCAGTTTTTAAAGTATTTCCACTAGGCATAATAATAGCAGTGGTCCTAAAATTAGTTCATTCTCCATTTTTATTAATAGCTCCAGGTTATGTAGAAATAGGAAATACAACAAATTTACAAATGTTCTTTATCTCTTTTATGGGCCCTTTTACAAACTTAGTTTTATGGTTAATAGCTAAATTTAGATTAAAATCTAAGAATTTAAGCAAAAATCAGCTTATTTTTTGGCACGTAACAAGGCAAATTAACATAACATTATTCATATTTAATATGATTCCAGTTCCTCCATTAGATGGAAGTAAAGTCTTTTATTCTTTATATAAACTAATATTTAGTTAGAAATCTCTTCTTTTTTCCTTTTTTCTAAGCCTTTTAATTCTTTACTTAAAGCTCCTATTTCCTTAACATTACTTTCTTCTTTTAAAACTTTTCCGCATTCTATACATTTAAAATTATTTTCTAAAGCAGTTTCAAAATCTACTCTAGTACATTTATCGGGACAAGAGAAAAATAAAGTATCTGATTCTTCTTTTAATTTCTTTTTTATACCTTCAATTTTTGAACTCTTCATATTATCTAATGAAGATAAAGCTTCTTTTACATGAAAAGTCCAATAATAAATAAACCATCCTTTTTTCTTGTCTTTTTTCCTTATATAAGTGACTAAGTTATAATTATTTAATTTATATATTAAATTTCTAACTTGATTTATAGATATTAGCAGTTTATCAGATATCTTAAACTCAGAAACATTTCTTTTATTTATTATGAATTTAATAATTGGAAAAGCTTCTTCGCTTTCAATTTCTACAAGAAGTTCTTTTAACTTAGACTCAATTTCTTCATTTAACTTCATATTTTTGAGAATTCTATAAATATAGGTATGTGTTTAAAAAGCTTTCTAATAAATTGCGTTGTTGCATCTACGGGACTTATTACTAACAATATTTCTTTATTTGTATGGGGATTGACCCTATTTTACACTGGCGTTCTTCCACATAAATTCAAAATAAGCTTTATACGTTTCTGCTGTTGATTTATCATCTATAATTATTGCTTCTGGAATTTCTGACCAGAGGATAATAGCAACTTTATCTCCATAAATATTAGTTACTGATTGTGATGGGACGTCTTGTGGTAAAAAACGCACTTTTGCATATTTACTTCGTACATCGCTGAATCTTCCCTTTCTCAGTAAAACTTTAGCATGAAGTTTTTTCTTATCTTTTCTTGCGACAAATATCTTAGCAAATGTTGGCATTCTCTGCGTTAATTGACCTTCTGACCCGATAATATACTGTTCCTCCTCATCCTTGCAAGTTTTAAGAATATCATTTAACACAGTTTTGATACCCTCATACCCCCTAAATTTTAAAATATTCTCTTTTTCCTGCTCTGCCTTTTTCAACTGCTCCAGCTTAGGTATAACTAACTTTGCACGTTCTTCCTTCTCTTTAAACATATCCAGAATTTTATTTGGTTCAGCAACTGCAAAGACCTTTCTATTGGCCTCAATCACATAAGAAACTAAACCCTTTTCCTGTAATTTCTTAAGTGCGTTGTATGTGCTTGTTCTTTCCAAACTGCTTTCTTTAGAAATTCTTCCTGCTTTTCCTCTTCCTATCCTTAACAGAGTAACATATACTTTAACCTCGTTATCTGTAAACCCCAAATATCTTAATTCTTCTTCTATCATAGGTAAATTAAATAATCCGTTCTATATAAATCTTTCTTTTTGTTGAACATATTTGTTCAACGACAATCTAAATACTTGTCTAAATCATGATCATAAAATGAAATCAACTACTGAAGAAATCAAGAACTGGCTTACCGGAACAGTTAGGCATGTTCAACATATTGAATATTATCTTGAAAAATTGCAACTAGGAAAAGAGGACCATCAACGACCACACGATATAATCGGAACAGGTAACAAATTTGAGTGGGAGGTAATCAGAGGATTTGCAATCCAATATAGAGACAGAAGACAAGAACACTTTGATCTCTATGTACTTCCCTCTCTTGAAAGACACAGACACCAATATCATCATGTGAAATGGAACAACCAAAATCCCAACGCGACTGACGAGGATATGAAAGTTGGAGCAGTTGATGCTCTGTGTTCTCTTTTAGAACCAGATAGAGAATATCAAGGAGGAATACACAACGCTACGCAAATTAATGACATAATCAAGAAAAATCCAGAACACAAACGACATTGGCTTAAATACATCCATGCAGAAATGCAGAAAATAGAAAGCCCTAATCTCAATCTAATCACAAGTTTACACGATTTCCCAAATATAGGAATCAATCAAGCTACGTACGATATTCTTCGCGCAAGGGTACACGATACTCTAAAAATGTTACAAGAACATGGCTACCACATCTAGATTTCACAATATTGTATGGTCAGAACTAGAAGATAGAATTATTCCTAGGGATGTTCGTCGCTATGTTCAAATTGCAACTGTTCTTGAACCAATAGCGGAAAAAGATGGTTGTACAACTAGATCTAAAGATTTATGCGAATTTCAAAAACTCGAATATTTCTTGACTGCTGGAATAAATATTGGCGATGCTTTTGAGGATTTAACTCGTAGGATATATAAAAAGAGATTTCCTTGCCAAACTTACGATTTATGTTATCGTGCTCAAGCGGATTCTAAGAAAAATCGTAGTGGAGGCAGAGTAAATCAGGGGATAATAGAATTTCTTTTTCCTTTAATTATTTCACAAGTATCTGGCCAATGCAGAACAGTTAATGAAATTATAGATAGAGTCCCCACAGTTTTAAAGAGGACAACATCTGAAGATACCATCAACTTACAAAGAATGCAAAATCTAGCATTTGAAATGAGTGGTTATTATCATAGAACATTTAATGTCCAAAAAGACACCAACATTTTATTATATTATCAAAGAAGACTGGAAGGTTCAGAAAAACTATCAGATAAATACCATAATAATGAGATCGTTGCTAATTATCCGACCCTGATATTTATGACCAAAATACTATCGCACTGCAAAAGTTCTTCATTATCAAAATCAATGCAGTATGTATATGATAAAACAAGAGAAAAAGAGCCGAATATGCCAACAGGAATAATTGCAGATCTGATTGCATGTCTAATTTATCTTAAATTGATTGAGAACAGAACGGGCAAGATAGTAAAATGAAATTTATTTTATTTGAAGGAATAGATGGAAGCGGAAAAACAACTCTTGCTAAAAAGCTCGCAGATAGAGTTGAAGGAGTTTATTATGACAGTCCTCCAGAATGTATAAGGGATATAAAGGAAAAAGGAATCATTACTTCCGATGAAATAAGATTACAATATTATCTTCTTGGGAATATCATTGCTAGCGAAGAAATAAAAAATATACTAAAAACAAATCATGTAGTCTGTGATAGATATATCTATTCCACTATGGCAGATCATTCAGTAAGACTTGAAAGAGAAATAAGGATAAATCCTAATTTGCTGTTTCCAGACTATATTATATACACTAAAGCAAATTTAAAAATTATTGAGGAAAGGCTATTAATGCGTGATGGGAGAATAAAAAAAGGAGAAATTAAGTTTTTGGATAAAGTGGCTCAAAAAATTGAATTTTTGCTTAGATATGATAATGAGCTTTTACTTGGCAATAAGAATGTAATTTATGTAGATACTACTAATAGAGATCCTGAAGGATTAGTAGATTTGATAGTTAAACAGATATTCTAAACTTATTCAATAAACTCATCTTACTAAAATATCATACCTTACTCATATTAATTAGATCTAACCATATGCTGTAACTATCTTTATACTAATTTTCATAAAATCACTACACATTAATAATAAGAAAAGTTTATTAAAGCAAATTTAAACACAATCAGAGGGTGACATTTAATGAGTTTTTTCGGAAAAAAGAGATTTATAAGTGATGATATTAAATTTCCTGAATTTCCTACTTATGAAAGTAGTAAAGAACTAGACAATATGAAATCAAGAGAAGAAGAATATAGAACTGCTTTAAATAATCCAATAATGCAAGATATTCCTAAAAGAAAGCTTACAGATAATTTAGTTACTCAAGAAAAACCTAAATTCCAAAACTTTCAACCCAAAGGAAATATGAATTATATTCCAGTAAGACAAAAACAATATAAACCACAAGAACAAGAATTTACTCCAGAACTACAAAATTCTCCAAATTTTGATCTTAATACTTTTGATAACGAAGAATCTCAACAAAAACCAAGATATGAAAAAGACACTTCAGATAATTATCAACCAGAACAAACATATCAACAACCTAAAATGCAAGAAACATTTACATCTGATAATTCACAAGAAAAACCTATTTTTATAAAATTAGATAATTATAAAGATGTTCTTTCATCTTTAGAAAATATAAAAAAGAAGATTAGGGATGCAGAATCAATGCTAGATAACTTACATAAATTAAAAAGCGAAGAAGAAAGAACTCTAGAAAATTGGAAATCACAAATAGAGTCATTAAAGAATAAGCTACTAGACATAGATAAAAAGTTATTTGAATGATGAAGAAAAAAATAATTAGACATATACAAAGGCATAAAGAATCTCCAAGATATGTTTTAGTAAATAGTCCTACATATTTAAGAAAAGACATTCTTACAGATGCTTTAGATGTAGTTAAATTACTAAAAGACTTTGATAATTTTAAAACTGTAAGGTCTCAAAGATTAACATTACAAAATAATCTAAAAGTTTTAATGTATGATATTCATGATTCTTTCTTAAGTTTACATAGAAAACTACCAATAGATGAGTCATTAAAATTAGAATTACACAGAACAGAAATGCCAATAAGATCTATAGAAATACCAAAACTAAAAGAATTTCATAGAGATCTTACAGATGAAGATAAAATTAGAGATGAAATTAGACAAGTAGAATCTAGACTTAGAAGAATGAACATTTAATGTTTTATATTCAATCTGATTAAATTATCTCAACTTTTCAAGAGCATCTAAATATTCTTTAGTAGTTCTATATACTCTTTGCTCAGCAACAAGATAATTATAAAAGGCAGATCTAACTTCCCCCTTAAGAGGCCTTGTTTTGAAATTTATTTCTAATGGGCTCACTGATGCTTCAATACCTGTTATATTCAATATATTTGTAAGGGCATTTATTTCAGCTTTGCTTAAGGGAGCTTCCTTTATTCTCCTCGAACTAAAAGAAACATATTCTTCATGTTCTGAAAAACCAAAGAAATGTTGTACATATATCCTACGGCATCCAATAACTAGTACACAGGCATTTTCATAACCAAATATTGTCTCGCGTAATTTATGGGGCTGGGATCCAGAATAAATTTCAACTATATGTTCTCCAACTGATTGGGTAACTTCAACAATAATTTTCTCCAGTTCATCCGATGAAGTAATAGTCATATTTACTATTTAATGTTTTTTCTTATTTTTCTTTAAACTAATAATTCTTTCATAAACAAAAATTAAAATTATTAAGAATAAAATTGAAATTAAAGTGCTTAAAACTAAATTTCTGTTAAAAGATCTTTGCAAAAATTCATTATTATCATCTTTATATAAAATAAACTCTATAGAAGCTTGATTATTTGCTAAGTTAACATCATTCTCAGAAACAGCTTTTATTGTAATAAAGTATTTTCCAACAGCATCAATATTAAATGATTCATGATGGACCTCAGATGCTCTGCCAATTAATGAATTACAACAAACACTATTTTTTTTAATTCCATTTGGACCATCAATTGTATATTCTATATAATAATCTGCTAATTCATTCCCATTATTATAAACAGTAACATCATAATTAAAATTATTATTTACTTTATACGGTCCTTTACTAGATGAAATTAAGTTTATAGATAAATCTTGAGCATAAACTATAGGTAAAAATAAAATTAACAATAAAATGCCTAATAAATAGCCTTTTCTCATTTATGTCTTAATATTCAATAGAGATATATTTAAATATTTCCATTTATAGTTTATATATATGATAGGTGAACTACCACTAGCTTAAGCAAGTGGCTTCCTGCTTCACAGAAGTTTCTACAGAAACTTCTTCACAGGCTTTAATGGCAGTTCCTGCCATATGTCTATGGAAAAGACTATGATGTAAGATGTTCAAAGATGAATTAAAATCTCTAGAAATTGAAAGTCCACAAGAACAGTTGTATGTTCTTTTAGACAATGGCATATCTTGTATGTTACCACACTTTGAACATTCTTTTGATGTGTTCTTAGGATTTACAAAATCAAGCTTACAACCAGCATATTCTGCTTTGTATGTAAGCAGTTGTCTAAATCTATCCCAAGATACATCATTAATAGAAAATTGTAAATATTTATTTTTCATAGAAGAAGGATTTAAATCTTCTAAAGCAATGCAGTTATATTCATTAACAAATTTTAAGGTTGTTTTATGTAAGAAATCTAATCTTTGGTTATATACTTTTTCATGTAATTTAGCTAACTTAAATCTTGATTTTAATCTATTTGATGAGCCTTTCTCCTTTTTGGATAATTGTCTTGACTTTAATCTAAGTCTTTCTAATGACTTTTTAAGAAATCTAGGATTTTCTATTACAGAATTATCAGAAAGAACTGCGAACTTGTCTAATCCTAAGTCTAATCCAATTATTTTATTAGATTCTCTTTTAGGAGGATTAATATCAATATGAACAGAAAAACAAGCAAACCATTTATTAGTAGAAGTCCTGATAATAGTAAGGGTCTTAATATTGCCTTTAATTATCCTATGAAGATTAATATTAACAATTCCTATCTTAGAAAGTTTAAGCTTTTTATTATTAAGAAATTTAAACCCACTTTGAGGATATGTAAAGGAATTATATCTATTTATGTTTTTGAATCTGGGATAACCAGCTTTATTTCCATTATTAATTCTATTAAAGAATCCATTAAAGGACTTAATTACTTTATCATTAACATTCTGAAGTATTTGAGAATGAACAGATTTAAGATTAGGATTAATTATCTTAATATCTGGAAGAAGATTATTAAGTTCAATCTTATTGGCAAATCTTATGTCTTTCTCATAAATATATTTTTCATATTCAAGCATGGAATTATACAAATATCTACAGTTATTAAGAATATTATTAAAGATATTAATTTGCTTGTTAGAAGGATACAATCTGTATTTGTACGTCTTTTCCATACCAATCTAATGGATAATCATATGTTTAACACTTCCGGTTTTCATCCTCATCTGTACCCCCCCTCTAATGAGAGGTGGTTTTAGATGGGGGAAATAGATAAAAAATTGCTAAGACAAAAATTCTCCAAGTCTCCCGAAGAATATTTTGCAGTCAAAGTTCTAAAAGAAGAAGGTTTTATAAGAAAAAAATGTAAAAATTGTAGTTTATTTTTCTGGTCAACAGATGAAAACAGAAATTATTGCGATAATTCAACATGTTCTGGTTCATATAGATTTATAGGAAATTCTCCTGCTAAATATAAGTTAGATTACATAGAAGTATGGAATAAGTTTTCCTTAATGTTCAAGAGATTAGGATATACCCCAATAAAAAGATATCCTGTTGTAGCTCGTTGGAGAGATGATACTGATTTTGTTCAGGCATCAATTTATGACTTCCAACCTTATGTAGTTAGTGGAGAAGTACAACCTCCAGCAAATCCATTAACAGTTCCTCAATTTTGCCTAAGATTTAATGACATAGATAATGTGGGAATTACAGGAGCCCATAATACTGGATTTGATATGATTGGACAACATGCTTTTGATAAGAAAAATAAATTTGATCAAGAAAAATACTTTAAAGATATTCATTTATGGTTAAGAAAAGGTCTAGGAATAAATAATGAAAAAATTATATTTCATGAAGATGCTTGGCTTGGTGGTGGAAATCTAGGTCCTTGTATGGAATTCTTTTCAGAAGGCTTAGAATTAGGAAATCAAGTTTACATGAAATATAAAATTGTTAATGATTCAATAAAAGATCTTGATTTAAATGTCTTAGACATGGGAATGGGACATGAAAGAAATACTTGGTTTTCGAGTGGAAGTCCAACAAGCTATGATGTTGTATTTCCAACAGTAGTTAAAGAATTATTAAAAAAAACAAAGATTAGTTATGATAAAAATTTAATTTCAAAATTTGTACCTTATGCAGGACTTTTAAACCTAGATGAAGTAAAAGATTCAGATAAAACATGGAATGATATTGCTGATAAAATTGGATATACAAAAGATGAATTAAAAGAACAAGTTTTAACATTGGCAGCAATTTATAGTATAGCAGATCACACAAGAACATTATTAGTAGCAATTTCAGATGGAGCATTGCCAAGTAATACAAGTGGAGGTTATAACTTAAGAGTTTTATTTAGAAGATCCTTAAGTTTCATTGATAAATACAAATGGAATATTAATCTTCCAGACATTTGTAAGATTCATGCTTTATATTTAAAAACACTTTATCCTGATTTATTAGAAAATATTGATGATGTTAAAAAAATTCTTGATGTAGAAAAACAAAAATTTGAAAACAGCAAACAAAGAATAAATGAAATTGTTAAAAATATAACATCAAAAGAAATTTCTCAAAATGATTTAATAAAATTATATGATAGTAATGGAATTCCCCCAGAATTAATAAAAGAAGAAGCTGTAAAACAAGGAAAATTATTAGAGATTCCAGAAGATTTTTACTCAAAAGTTTCTTTATTACATGAAAATGTAAAACAAGAGCATCAAACTAAAAAAGAAGAAGAATTAAATTTAAAAGACATAAAAGAAACAGAAGCTCTTACAGAAGCTCTTTATTTTTCTGATTATAAACTAGACAAGGTTAAAGCAAAAATCCTTAAAATAATTGGAAATAAAGTAATCTTAGATAAAACTATAGCATACCCAACAAGTGGTGGTCAATTACATGATATAGGTTATTTAAATGAAATTAAAATAATTGAAGTTTATAAACAAGGTCCATATATAATTCATGTTCTAGAAAAAAATCCAAGCTTTAAAGTTAATAACATAGTTGAAGTAAAAATAGATCTAGAAAGAAGATTACAATTA
>JAGVZF010000043.1 GCA_018302785.1 Candidatus Woesearchaeota archaeon
AAGAATAGCCAAAGCTAGAGCAAGGCTAGAATTAAGAGACACCGTAATATATGAAGATATTCAAATAGCAAAAGACTTACTATTAGAAAGCCTAAAATACGAATAAAATGAGCTCATATTGTGAAGCTGTAAGAAATCTCCCTTTAGATAATTTACATAGACAACATCATGATACAGAACATGGTTTTAAAGCTAAAAATGATGATGATTTATTTAGAAGACTAATTCTTGAAATTAATCAAGCAGGCCTTTCATTTGACATAGTTTTAAAGAAAAAAGAACAAATATACAAAGAATTTTCTTCAATTAAAAAAACAGCTAGGTATGCTAATAAAGACATAAATAGATTAATTAATAATCCAAGTATAATCAGAAACAAGTTAAAAATTCGGGCAATAATATTTAATGCAATAAAGATCTTAGAAATACAAGATAAATATGGTTCTTTTAAATCTTGGCTAGATTCATATTATCCTCAATCCAAAGAAAATTGGATAAATCTCTTTAAGAAAACATTCAAATTCACTGGTCCTGAAATAGTAAATGAATTCCTTATGGGCACTTGTTATCTTCCAGGAGCGCATACAAGTAGTTGTAAGTTCTACACCCAAAACTCAGCTAAAAAAGTTGCTCAGAAAGTTATTTAAATTACTCAGATTGAAGCAATTCCATGCCTCAGTGGCTCAGCCTGGTAGAGCAATTGCCTTGTAAGCAGTAGGTCGCCGGTTCAAATCCGGTCTGAGGCTTTCATATTAGTTTTATTCCTTTAACACTTCCTTCACAATATCATAAACTTCCGGAGTTTTGTCAGGGTCTAAAATAGTGTCATGTAGGTTAACCTTAAAGAAATCTGTACAAGTCCCATTAACAACAAAATTGGTAGCATAAGATAATGGAACATTTTTTAATTTAACGACCCCATCACCATCTTCTTTATTAACTGAACACCCACTAGCTGCAATGGTGTAAACTCTTGCATTCTGTATTTTAGAATTATTTAACCTCTTTAAGAATACACTTCCCTCAGTCATATCCTCGCATTCTTTTTTACTACCAAGAAAATCACATAAGTCATTAGTCCTGCCACTTATACCATTATTAGGTGAGGCTATCAAAATAACTTTACTTACAGAATTATCCCCAAATATTCTGATATATTCCCTAGTAACTAATCCACCCATAGAATGAGCAATTATATTTACCTTCTCACTTCCAGTTCTTTCTTTTAATATATTAATAATTTCACTTAATCTCAAGGCGTAATTCTCAATTCTCTCACTTTTCTGTGTTGTAATAGCATATTTACCAAGATCATAATAATGTATGTAATAATAACTCCCTCTAACACTTATAGGATTTCCGCTCTTCCCATATTCTCCAGGAGTAATCTCCTCTAAGTTTTGAATGTCAATTTGTCCAGCATTAATTATTCCTTCTTCTTGTAGTCTATTTTGCATTTTAGTAAACGAGTTTAAACTTACTTCAGGACTTGTTTTTTTGTTAAAGGCATGGCCATGAACAAATAAAATAGGATATAAACTAGGGTCGTTTTTACAAGTATTAATAGTACAGCAAACTTTACAACTTCCAAAAACGCAGCAAATTGGTTCTTTAATTTTAATATTTATAGATACACTTGAATTAAAGTTTATACTCGAATTTGTATCTATATAACTATAATTTAATTTATAAGAATAATTTAAGTTCAAAAGATTAATATTAGAAATATTTGTGAATTCAAATAGCCCTATAGACAATTTACTAATTTCATTCTTAAAAGAAGTAAAATCATTATTTTTATTATTATAACTATAATTTAATTTAACAAATTCAGTCTTAATGTTAATAACTTCTTGTAGAGCAACAGTATTATTGCTTAAGTTGTAATACTCGATTAGGGAGTCTATAACTAGAAATCTATCACTTAGACTGTTTAAATCATAAGCTAAACTGTTATAATTATCAATTAAATCAAATAACTTAATTTCTGAATAGTTAATTTTATTATAAACTAAGCTTATATTGCTGCTAGAATCATTTAGTATAATTGATAAAGGAACATAGTTATCATCATCCCATAAATTTATCATATATTTACTTTTATTAAATAAATCACTAAAATAGTCGCCAATTATTAAGAGGTCATTATTAAACAAATCTAAATCATCGAAGAACAAAGTGTCTTTTAATTTAAGGTTAGATCTTTCAAATAGATAATTAATTTCTTGTCTTTTAATATCTACAATCTTTAAAATTTCAAGGAAACTATTTAAGTCATCATTTATCTTTAAAACTCTAGCTCTTTCCTCCTCACTTAAATCATAACTTAAAGTTACAAATGACGATTTAAACCTTTCCTGACCATCAGTCCCACATACTACCGATTTTATATTGTTACAAGTAACCTGAAATAAAAATATTTCCTGACCCGCCCCATAATTTGATGGCGTTAAATTATAGCTTTTAACAACTTTACTCTTTGACCTTAAAACTAGATCTCCTTCTTCTAAAACCTTGTTGTTACTTAAATCAGTAAAGCTATATGTACAACTAGACTTACATAAAAAACTATTATCATTAATAAACTCAAATGTTATATTATTTTGTTTATCATAAGTTGTTATAATATTCCTATCCAGAGGACTTAATTTAATATTTAACTCATCATTTATTATAAAATTTATTCTAATACCTAATATTATAAGTAAAATTAAAACAATAACTCCAACGGAAATCAAAAATATAATCCATCTATTCCTCTTTTTATGATTCTCTATTTGTTCAATTATCTCTTTACCAACATCTACCATTATTGTATATAACTATAAATTTTATATAAACTTTTGCCACTACTTTAGAAAAAAATTAAATTATTTTTCTGTGTCAACAGAATAAGTCTTCCCATTAGTTTTTACAATAATTGTGCCATGAATGTCATTTCTATAAATTGTTGTACCACTCAGTCTATCTAATACTTGCTGTTTTGGATTACTATATTGGTTATCTTGGTCAACAGTAATTACAGATATCTTAGGGCTAACTCTAGTAACAAAATCATAAGATGTAGATAATAAAGATCCATGATTAGCCACTTTAAATATTTCAGCTTGTATTCCTATAGGTAATTTCTTTTCACATACTTCATCACAATCACTAGTTAATAAAAAATCAATATCATTATACGATACTTTTAAAACCACAACGTTTGAGTTATCCTTTTCTTCCCTGTTATTAGACCCAACAATATTTAAATTTGCATTTCCAAAAGTATATTCGTCTCCGCTATGAGCTACATCATAAGAACCAGCTTCGTCTATTAACTCACTATAATCTTCATATACTTCTGTTTTTGGGCTTCTTCCATTGTCTAATAGTTTCTTAACATTAAAATTTTTTAATACTTTATCACAACCACCAACATGTTCTTTAGTTGGCACAGTAACTATTAATAGATCAATATCATTTACATTTAATTTTTTTAAATAATTATAAATTATATCATCACTTCTGCCACAGTCAACCAAAATTACATTATTTTCCTCTTTTAGTAAGATAGCATCCCCATAACCGACATCAATAAAATGAACCTCTAATTGCTTTTCTTTTGGTTTTGGTTTAGCAGGAGTTGTAACTTGAGGTTTTACTTCTTCAGGTTTTTCCTTAACTTCTTCAATAGGCTGTGGCTGTACTTCTTTAACTTCTTCTAATTCTTGAACTGCTTTTCCTGTAGCAGAGTCTCCTCTATTGCAGCCTGCTATTAACAGCAATCCAATAATCAAAAATAACCAAAAACCCCGCATATATACTATAACACAATTAATACTTTTAAACCTTTCGATTCTCTTTTATAAGTAAACTAGAGGGGCAACCAAAATTATAGGAGCAGTTTAAACATTTTCCATAATTCTCATGATTTCTTGTAGGTTGTTCACCTTCATTTCTTATGTTAAACATCACATTTAATAATTCGTTCTTTAATTCATCAGTAAAAGGAATTTCATACTTATCCCCGTTGTAATCAAGTATACCATAATCCACTTTTTGCTTATAACATTCTTCTATCAATAAACAATAACTAGCTAATTGTAAAATATGCCCTTCTTTTATTTTACCATCCCTAGATGTCTTAAATTCAACAGGTATAATTCCACCATTTACATTTAACAAATAATCAGGCTTTCCAATTAACCTATATTTATCAGAAACTAGAGCCTTACTTGGTTTATTTAAGTCAGTTCTAAAAATATTCCCACTAGGCAGTTTATTTTCAGATTTAATTTTCATAGAAAGCCCTCTAAATATTAAAAAAAGACATAAAGAGAATGCAATTATTCCAATTAATACAAATAAAATATTAACCATATCATTAAAATCAAGCTAATAATAAAAATAATCAAGAACACAATAGACATTTTATGTGTTTTTTTATATAAATCAATGCTCTTCCCTAATTCAATATGTTTTTCAATGCCTTTATTTCCTTTTTCACTTTCAATCTTAATCCCAACTTTGCTCCAGTACCAAGCTAAGGAACAAAAATTATATTGGCCAATTTCAGAACTCCTAAGGTAGTCTCTTTTTTTATACATTTATAATATCAAGTTATTACACTATTTAAAGACTTATTATAAAAGAAATTTATTTATCAAAGATTATATCCCAACATGATATCTTCTTTTCCTCATTAATTCTTTTTCATTTGCTCTCTCATCTAATTTTTTCCATACTTCTACTTTATGATGTATTATATTTCTAATCTTTTCCCATAAAACATCTTCAAAATCTTCATGTTGCAACATTTCCGGATAAATAGAAATAAAGTTAATCTTTTCCTTATGAAATATTGCTTGTTTATACTTCATAGATTTTACATATGAAAACTTTTCAACCATACCAAAATACTCTATAACTATATTAAAATCATTTAAATAAAAGTCAGGATACCATATAGAAACCTTATCATCATGTCTTACTATTATTGGTTTTTGATAATCAAAATCTAATCCTTTTTTCTTTATCGTGTTTCAATACAATAGTAATATATTTAAATAGAAATTATATAAATAAACTTATGAAAAGAACAACCAAGAAAATGTTGTTAATATTACTAATCCTTTTAATAATTCTAATCATATGGCTCATTTGGTATTTTAGAGACGCCAGCAAGATTACATATTAATATTTATTTTCTTAATTTATTCTCTTTTTCATATTCATCTAAGTACTTATCGATTAATTCATTACCTCTTGTATAAGGTTTATGTTCCCCATATTTATTCCTATAAGAATAACCAAAATAAGCTCCAACTACCAATCCACTTAAATGTGCTATATATCCAGTATTCCCAATACCAAAATATGCCCCAAAGAAAATATGCCCCAAAGAAATTAATTATTAGATAAACAATTCCAGCTATATACATTGGCATTGGCATAAAATAAATCCAAATTGTCATATTTGGTCTTAATAAGGCTAAAGCGCCTAAAATACCAAAAATAGCTCCAGAAGCACCTAAAGCAGAATTATAAAAAAAACTAGAAATTACAGAAGCAACAATCCCAGACATAAAAAATATTAACATAAATTTCTTAGTTCCAATTATATTTTCTAAGATAATCCCAAACAAAGCTAAAGCAAATAAATTATACATTAAGTGTTCT
>JAGVZF010000045.1 GCA_018302785.1 Candidatus Woesearchaeota archaeon
GTTATTTGGGGTGCTTTTGGAACTACAGGTCAAAGATGTACAGCAGCTTCAAGAGTAATAATTCATGAAAAAGTAAAAAAACAATTTGAAAAAATGTTTATAGAAAGAACTTCAAAATTAAAATTAGGAAATGGATTAGAAAAAAATACAGATATAGGCCCTTTAATAAATGAAAGTGCTTTAAAAAAAGTTCATTCTTATACAGAAATTGGAAAAAAAGAAAAAGCTAAATTACTAATTGGGGGGAATTTAGGGAATTCAAAAGGATATTTCTATCAACCAACTATATTTACAGATGTTAAGCCAAATATGAAAATAGCTCAAGAAGAAATTTTCGGTCCAACAGTATGTTTAATTTCTATAAAAAATTTAAATGAAGCAATTAAGGTATGTAATTCAGTTTCTTATGGTTTAAGCAGCTCAATTTATACAAATAATATTTCAAATGCTTTTAACGCAATAAAAGATATAGAAACAGGAATTACTTATATTAATTCATCAACTATTGGTGCAGAAGTTCATCTTCCATTCGGTGGAGTTAAAGAAACAGGAAATGGTACTAGAGAAGCAGGATGGACTGGAATAGATGAATTCAGTGAAGAGAAAACAATTTATGTAGATTATTCAGGTAAATTACAAAAAGCGCAGATTGATCAAATTAAATTAAAGAAAAAATAAATTAAAAGTTAGACATTCAATATGGCTTATGATATTATAATTATTGCTGGAGCACCAGGAAGTGGAAAAACTACAGTTCTAAATTTAATATCAAAAAAGTTAACTAGACCTCGCATAGATTTTGGTATTCTAAGACAATTTCACTTAGATAAAGATTGGAAAAATGCAAATAGTAAAGAAGAATTAATGGCTTTTCAAAATCTTGTCTTTATAATTAAAAACTACTTAAAAAACAAACACATTAATATAATGATTGAAGATTTAAAATATGATAAAGTTATAGATCTTATGAAAATATTTTCAAGGACTAAAATTATCTTAATAATTCTCACAGTTGAAGAAAATGAACTTGTAAAAAGGGTTTCTAATCCAAGAGATAGTGGATTCAAGAATATAAAAAAAGCATTAGAATACAACAAACAATGGGGGGAATGTAATATTAAAAATTCTGTAAGAATAGACAATTCTTATAGCAATCCAGAAAAGACTGCAAGAAAAATTCTCAAAATAATAAAAAATGGATGAAAAGAAATTAATTCAGCAATGGAAAAAAGATGAAAAAGCCTTTTTTGAAGGATGGGATTTCTCCTATCTTAAAGGAAGATGGGAAGAAGAAAAATTAAAAGCAGGTTATCTTGGTTTAGCTCAGAATTTAGTTATGAAATCTACTTCTGTATTAGATATGGCAACTGGTGGGGGTGAAATTTTTTCTAAAATTATAAATGATTATAAGCCACAACAAATAGTGGCTATTGAAGGATACAAACCAAATGTTAAAGTTGCTAAAAAGAATTTAGGTAAATTTGGAGTCAAAGTAATTTTTGCAAAAGAAACTAAAGAATTGCCTTTCAAAAATGAAGAATTTGATTTAATACTAAACAGGCATGGGGGTTTAAATGAATATAGTGCAAAAGAAATTTATAGAATATTATCTACAGGAGGAATTTTTTTAACTCAGCAGGTTGATGGTAGGAATTTAAAAGACTTAATGAAAGAATTTAATTCCAAACCTAAATGGCAAAAAAATACACTTAAAAATGTAAGAAAATATATTATTGATGCAGAATTCAAAATTACAAAAGCACATGAATGGACAGGTAAAGTAACTTTCAAAGACGTTGGTGCTATAGTTTATTTTCTTAAAGCAATTCCTTGGATTGTTGATGATTTTAGCGTTGACAAACATTTAACTATACTTAAAAAATTACATAAAAAAATTGAAAAAGAAGGTAGCTTAAGTTATGCAAGTAAAAGATTCATAATTTTAGCAGAAAAATAAAACTACTATAGCTAAAAGTTTAGCTAGAAAATTAATACCAATAAGAAAGATAAAAAATAATCATTCTTATCTAATTACTGACTTAATATTAATTTACCAGATTCTATTTTCCACTCTAATTTTTGTCCTTCTTTTAAATTCTCAGCTTCTATTATTGGCTGTGGCACTGTAACAACGTTGCTTTTTCCAACTTTCCTTAGTTTTACAGTAAGAAGATTTTTCTTTCTTGCTCTTTCTATTTCCAATGCTTTTTGTGCATCTGCCGGGTTTATAACCTCTTCATTACACTTACTGCATCTCCACCCTCTTACTTCTATACCTTTCCATTGAGTAGTTATTTTCTCCATCTTTCCACCACATTCACATTTCAACTTTAGATTTTCAAATTCCATCTTTATCCCTCATTAACTTTTTAAATTTTTTACTTAAAGTAAATTTGCCAACATGAATTAATTTATAGTAATCCCCAGGTCTACTACTACAATATTTATTATTTTGTTTCCTCTTCGAACGCCTCTCTCAATAATATTCTTGGCTCTTTTTCTAACTTCAAAGCCTTTTTCCAAGATTTCTGGAATTTCATACAAGTTTATGTCAATTTCACTCAATTCATTTAAAGCTGTTTTAGTTGGAAGTATATGTCAATTTCACTCAATTCATTTAAAGCTGTTTTAGTTGGAAGTAAAGGTTTCCCATTGTAAGTAAACGTCATTATAGGTCTCCAATCTCTATATATATCAATGATATATATTAAAGATATATAAATCTTTCTATTTAGGAGTCTAACCAAACTTCACAACTCATTTTAACAAACTTTATAAATATAAATTATAATTTAACACCCAGAGGAGGCTAAAAAATGAGTGATGAATATTATAGTTCTTCTGGAAATAGAAAGTCTAAAAGAGATAAAAAAATGAAAAGAAGAAATAGAGTCTATAAAAAAGGTGGTAAATATAGATCAATGAATGTAACAGAAAGCTAAATTAATTTTAAATCATTTATATTTTTAAAATCTTTTTATTCTTGATAAATTTTTTTTCTTTGCCCATAACTTTGTTGCTTCGTGTTGTAATTCTACAGAAGTGTACTTACCTTTTAAGTGATGCATCATTCCCACTATTTTTTTTACTGGATCTTTAAATTTAGGCAACTTTCCATTTTCCTCCATCTTCAACTCAGATCTTAAGCGCTTACTCCAACGCTTCCACCCTTTCTTAAGATCTTTATCTATTTCTTCCCATTCCTTATCTTTCTTTAGAATGCCTAAACAATCTCTTAACCCAGATCCTTTTTTCATAAATTATAAAAACAATACTAATATTTAAATATAACAAAAAAATTAAATTTATAAAAAGAGGTAAAATGATCTACAATAATGTTCTAGATTTAATTGGAAATACTCCTTTATTAAAAATTGATGGAGTTTATGTAAAACAAGAATTTCTTAATCCAAGCGGTTCCATAAAAGACAGAATAGCAAAATATATTATAGAAAAAGCTGAAAAAACTAATAAATTAAAAAAAGGCTACACAATAGTAGAAGCAACAACAGGAAATACAGGAATTGCATTTTCAATGTTAGCAGCAATTAAAGGATATAATATGCTTGTAGTAATGCCTCATGGCTTAAGTGAAGAAAGAGAAGAAATCATAAAAAGTTATGGAGCAAAAATTCATTTTGTAAAAGAAGGCTGCGTTACATGTGCAGTAGATATTGCAAAAAAATTAGGAAAGGAAAAAGACTGTTATATGCCAAATCAATTTTCAAATCCGTTAAATATTGAAGAAAATGAAAAAATATTAGGACAAGAAATTCTAAAACAAGTTAAAAATATTGACGCATTTGTAGCAGGTGTAGGAACAGGAGGAACTTTAATTGGAGTTGGAAAAGCACTAAAGAAAAAATACCCAAAAGTAAAATTATTTGCAGTAGAGCCTGATGAATGTCCAATTATATCAGAATCTGGAATGGGTCCATTAAGAGGAGTTCCTAAATCAAGTATTTGTAAAAAACATAAAATAGAAGGTATAGGAGATGGTTTTATACCAAAAATAATCAAAGACAATAAGAAAATAATAGATCACGTAATTAGAATTAAAAGCGAAGATGCAATTAATGAAACTAAAAGAATTTCCAGAGAACATGGCTTATTAGTTGGAATTAGTTCTGGAGCAAATTTATTAGCATCAAGAAGTTTAAAAACTAAATATAAAAATATAGTAACTGTTTTTCCTGATACTGGCTCTAGATATTTAAGTGAACATTATTTTAAAACAAATATTTAAATATAAGCCAAAAGTTATAATTTACTAAAAAGAGGCAAAAATGGCTGATAATTTCAATTTAAGCACAAAAACAAAAAACATTCTAAAAAGAGATAAAATTTCTTTAGCAAATTGTATGACTAGAGAATATCCCTTGGTATATAAAAAAGCTAAAGGAATGTATATTTATGATATTAATAATAAAAAATACTTAGATTTTTGTGCTTCTGTAGCTGTAATGAATATAGGTCATACAAATAAAGAAGTAATTAATGCAATTAAAAAACAATTAAATTATGGATTGCATTGTGCTTTTCCTGATTTTTATGCAGAACTTCCAGTAAAATATGTAGAAACAGTTAAACAATTTGTATCAAAAAAATTCAATCAAGCTTTTTTAAGTAATTCAGGAACAGAAAGTGTTGAAACAGCTCTAAAAATGGCTAAGTGGCATACAAACAAAAAATGGGTTATAGCATTTGAGCATGCATTTCATGGAAGAACAATGGGAAGTTTATCAATGACTAAATCAAAACCAGTCCAAAGAGATAGATTTGGTCCATTTATTCCTGTAAAACATGTTCCTTATGCTTATGTTTATAGACATCCATCAAATGATGAACAAGAATGTGTAAATGATTGCCTAAATAAACTAGAAAAAACAGCAAAATCAGTTAAAAATAACCTAGCTGCAATTTTTATGGAACCAATTCAAGGAGAAGGTGGTTATATAGTTCCGCCAAAAGAATTTGTAAAAGGGGTAAGAGAAATTTGTAATAAATATGATGCATTGCTTTGTGATGATGAAGTTCAAGCAGGTTGTTTTAGAACTGGAAAATTTCTAGCTATTGAAAATTTTAATGTTACTCCAGATATAATTTGCTTAAGTAAATCTGTAGGAGGAGGAATTCCTTTAGGAATTACATTAGCAAATAAATCAATTCAAGATTGGGGTCCTGGAACCCATGCAAACACTTTCGGAGGAAACCTAGTAGCTTGTGCTTCAGGAATTGCAACATTAGAATATATGAAAAAACATAATATTGGAGAAAATGCAGTAAAGATTGGAAATTATATAAAAAAAAGATTAATTGAAATGAAAGAAAAATACATTCTTATAGGAGATGTAAGAGGGATTGGTTTAATGATAGGAGTAGAATTTGTTAAAAACAGAAAAACTAAAGAATTTGCAAAAAAGGAAAGAGACAAAATTTTAAACAAATGCTTTAATAAAGGATTAATATTATTAGCAGCAGGTACAAGTGTCATTAGAATATGCCCACCTTTAATAATAACTAAAAATCAAGCAGATAAAGGTCTAAATATACTTGAACATTCAATAAAAGAGGTACAAAATGTCAATTATTAAAGGAATACCATTGCTTCAAAAATTTATTGATGCATATGGAGTTAGTGGTAATGAAGAGGAAGTAAGAGATCTAATTGTTAAACAAATTAAGAACCAAGTTGATGAAATTACTATAGATAATATGGGAAGTATAACTGCTCACAAAAAAGGCACACAACCAGTTTTAATGCTAGCAGCCCATATGGATGAAATAGGACTAATGGTAAAAAAAATAGACAATTCTGGAAGAATTTATTGTTCTCCTATAGGAGGTTTTGATCCTACTATACTAATTGGTCAAAGAGTTCATGTTGGCAAAAAAGGAAGTCATATTCATGGAGTTTTAACAACAGATAAAATATCCACAGACCTAGATATGATAGAAAAACCAACTTTAGATGATATCTATGTAGATACTGGCTTATCCAAATCACAATTAGAAAAGAAAGGAATTACTATAGGTTCATATGTTTCAATAGAAGTAAAATCAGGAAATTTAGGTAATGAAGATTATATTCAAGGAAAAGCATTAGATGATAGAATAGGTTGTTTTATTCTTGTAGAATTAATTAAAGAACTAAAGAAAATTAAAAATGAGCTTTATTTTGTATTTACAGTCCAAGAAGAAGTTGGCCTATATGGAGCAAAAACTACAGCCTATGAAATAAGTCCTGATTGGGCTATAGCAGTAGATGTTACAAATGCAGATGATAGATCTCCAGATTCATCAAAATTTCTAGGCTCTGGTCCAACTGTAACAATAAAAGATGCTGATATGATTGCAAATAAATGTGTAAACGAACATATCATTAAACTCTCAAAGAAATTAAAAATTCCAATCCAACTTGAAGTAAGTGATATAGGAACAACAGATGCATTTAATATCTCGCTTTCAAAAGGAGGAGTTCCATCCACAGTTGTTGGGGTAGCAATAAGAAACATACACACAAGTGTTGGCATTGCCCATAGAAAAGACATTCTTAATTGCATTAAATTATTAAAAGCATTAATTAAAAACCCACCAGATTTATGTAATATATAAATAATTCTTAAAATGAGGCTTAAAGAATACCAAGGAAAAGAAATTTTTAGAAAATATGGAATAAACATACCAAAAGGTTTTGTGATCTCAAAATTAAGTGATTTAAATAAAAAATTAAATACTTTAAAATCTAGTGAATATACTGTAAAAGCACAAATTTTAATAGGAAAAAGAGGTAAACTAGGTGCTGTAAAATTTGCAGATAAAAATAATATTAAGAGTATAACTTCATCTTTACTAAATAAAAACTTTGATGGATATATTGCAAAAGAATTCTTGATAGAAGAAAAATTTGAGTTAAATGAACAGATTTATTTAGGCCTAACTTTATCAAGAAAAACTAATAATTATATTTTAATTTATTCAGATAAAGGTGGGGCTGATATTGAAGAAATATCTATTAAAGAACCAAAGTCAATAAAAAAAATTACTTTTTTCAGACCAAATAAAAAGGAATTAGTTAAAATTTTCAATGATTCAAAATATAAAAAGGAATTAGTTAAAATTACTCAAAAATTATTCCAAATAATCCTTGACTATGATGCTATCCTAGTTGAAATTAATCCACTTATTATTATTAAAAATAAGATAATTGCTTTAGATTCAAAAATAATACTAGACGATAATGCTTTATTTAGACATCCAGAATTTATAAAAGAAAAAGAA
>JAGVZF010000001.1 GCA_018302785.1 Candidatus Woesearchaeota archaeon
TATCATATGAAACCAATTAATGATTCTAAAGGAACAAGAAGCTTTGATTTATTATTTAATGGAGTTGAAATTGCAACCGGAGCGCAAAGAGAACATAGGCTTGAAATTCTAAAAGCCCAGGCAAAAGAAAAGGGAATTAAAATTCCAAAAGAATATGAAGAAATTTTCAGATATGGTGCAATTCCACATGGTGGAGTTGGCTTTGGTCTAGATAGGATAACTCAAAGAATGCTTAACTTAGATAATGTAAGAGAAGCTCTTTTACTTCCAAGAGACACAGAAAGACTAACTCCTTAACCAAAACCTTTTTATCTTATTAAATTACTAATTATTTCATGAAAAATTCTTTGAAAAAAGGTTATAGTTTTGGTCTTACTTCTGGAATTATTACTACTCTAGGTTTAATTGTAGGCTTAAATTCAAGTACAGGTTCTAAATTAGTTGTTATAGGAGGAATTATAACAATAGCTATAGCAGATGCTTTATCAGATGCTTTAGGTATGCATACATCTCAAGAATCAGAAAATAAGAATACTAGAAAACAAATTTGGGAATCAACAATAGCTACATTTATTGCTAAGTTTCTATTTGCATTAAGTTTTATTATTCCAGTAATGTTACTAGATTTAGGAACTGCCGTAATAGTAAGTATTATTTGGGGTTTATTTGCCTTGGGAGTTTTAAACTATTTTATAGCTAAATCTGAAAAAAGTAGACCTTTTAATGTTATAGTGGAACATTTAATAATTGCAGCCTTAGTTATAATATTAACAGACATTGCAGGAAAATTTATTGCAATTTATTTTAATTAAAAATTAGAAAGAAGCTTAATTAGAAAATAAATTAAAACTAAGGCAATTATAATTATGATCACTTCTTTCCAAGATGATTTCATATTAAAGGAATTTATCTTTTACTATTTAAACTTATTTGGAAGCTGGAATAGTTGAAGTATCTACTCCAATTTCTCCATACCCATAAGGATAGTCATATCTATATCCTTTACTAATTTCAATTTCATTTATAAAATCTAAGTCATTTAAGTCATTTATCAAGATCTTCCTATTTGACATAGTATACAAATTATCGTCAATATATAAACTTCTCTTTACAACATATTGGTCATCAAAGTAATAACCCATTTTCTTTGTTGTCTCTTCATCAAAATGAGTTATTCTTCCAATTAACTTAAATCCTTCATTTAAGTTTATTTTGTAAACATAAGCGCCTTGGAATACAGATTCTCCATAAGCTGGGAACTCATTCCAATCAGGTCTTATTACACTAGTACCCCCAGATATATCGTCTTCGCTGTCTTCGGTAGGTACTGGCTTATTCATAATTTCATGTAGATTAATAGGAAGCACTAATAATTCTTTTTCCCTATCAAATAAGAATGCTTTATGATTGTATAAAGCCTCACTATCAGTACCTCTGTCTCCAATTGTAACTTTATGTAATTCAACTGGATTATTAACATCAGTCACATCAAAAATAGCTATTTTCATTCCTTGATACCAAGCAAAATCTCCTTGCTTAGCTTCAACAGCTTCTTTTCCAATTCCAATTATATGATTTTCATCATATGGATGTAAGTAATCACTATACCCAGGAATCTTTAATTTTCCTAAAACTTTAGGATTGCTTGGATTGCTTAAGTCAATAACAAAAAATGGATCTACTTTCTTAAATGTAACTAAATAAGCTTTTTTACCCATAAACCTAGAAGAGTAAATAGTCTCTCCTGGAGCTAAATCTTCCAAACTTCCAATTAATTCTAAATCTTCATCTAATACATAAATATTATTAGTTGATTTACTTTCTCCTCTTGAACTCCATCTATGTATTGTTGTAGCAATCCTGAAATTGTCATTATATTCATCCATGGAAAATTGGTTTAAAATAGTCCCTTTAACTTTTCCACTTCCTATATATTTTATCCCCCCATTATCTAAATTGAATTTATGCACTACTGTTTTCTCAGTACTTTCCTCAAAGTCTTCATCATCACTATTAGTAATTCTCCGTACTAATGGCATTGGTCTTACATTATAATCTACTTCTGCTATATACAAATTATCTAATGATGCATAAACATTTTGCCCACTTCCAACAATAACTTCTTTTTCTACATCTCTATTAATATCCTCCATAGAAATAGAAGCTATTGTAACAAAATTATTAGCTTGTATTGGTTCAAAATAGGCTACAGTACCACATTTAACTGAAGCCTCAAAATCTTTATCAACATCATTTTTAATCTCAATTTCATCCATATCTCTAAATAATGGAACAATTTCTTTTTCTTTTAAACCTTCTAAATTATCTTCTGCATATGCATAATATCTAGGATAATTATTAATAACAAAATAAACCATATCATCAATTTTTCTAGAAGTTAAATAACTTCCTTCAAAATCTACACTTCTTACAACTTTTGGCTCTTCTTTATTACTAATGTCAATTAATTTTATTGTAGTAAAAGAATAACTCGGATAATAATAATCAGGTGCTATCATCTTTTGAGCGACTTCCCCATCACCAGTAGACTCTCCACTTCTTTCATATGGTATTGGATCAGCCCTAACTACAGTATTTCCAAATAATAATATAATATCTTCATCAACAAACATTTCATAAGCATCAAATTCATCTAATTTTAAACTTCCTAATTTCTCAGCTTCGTCAGCAGGATAAGCTTTAACTATAGAAAATTCTCCATAAGAAATTGTATAAATATATCTTCCATCAGTTTTAATTATATCAGCTTCATCTACACCTTTAACTTGGATATTAGTTTCAGAATATGAAGGTACCCCAGCACCAGTTGCTCCAGTATCTAAAGCAGTTTCTGCAATAGCTGTTTTTTCAAATAATCCAAAACCTCTCCCTTGATTACCTGCTTCCTTTAATTTATTGGTTAAATCGCTACAAGAGTTAAAAGTAGGTAATGGTGATGTTAATACATTATCTGGAGTATCTGGAATATTTGGTATATTACATCCTGAAACTATTAAAATAGATACAACTAAAGAAACTAAAAATAAATTTTTAATTTGCCCCAAGTTTTTATTCTTGATTATCATGCTTTTTAGTATATTCAAATGTATATAAATACCTTCCTTTGACTTCAAACCTATTTGAAGTCATGTCTAAAACCATTTAAAATCACAATAAAAACCTTTTTATATTTAGATTAAAGCAGCAATAAGCATGGATTTTATTCATATAAGTGATGCAATACAAAGAAAAAAAGGAAAAGTGGCAATTAGGGGATGGATATATAGAGAAAGAAAATTAAAAGACAAAGTTTTTTTGGTGATTAGAGATTCTACTAATATAATTCAATGCATTGTTGATGATAAAAACAAATCATGGAATGATGCAAATAAACTATTAATTGAAAGTTCAGTAGAAATAGAAGGAGACATATTTGAAGACAAAAGAGCCCCTACTGGCTATGAAATTAAAGTAGATAAATTAAACGTAATCCAATTTGCAGAAAAATATCCAATAACAGAAGATCAAAGCCCAGAATTTTTGTTAGATAAAAGACATTTATGGATTAGAAGTAGAAAATTAACAGCAGTACTAAAAATAAGAAGTACAGTTTTTGGAGCAATTCACGAGTACTTTAGAAATAATGGCTTTTATGAATATCATTCTCCTATTATTCAAAGCACTCAGACTGAAGGCGGAAGCACTCTATTTGAAGTAAATTATTTTGGAAAGAAGTTATACTTAACTCAAACTTGGCAATTACATGCAGAAGCTGGGATATTCGCTCTAGAAAAAATTTATACAATAGCTCCTAGTTTTAGAGCAGAAAAATCAAAAACTTCAAGGCATCTTACTGAATATTGGCATGCAGAAATGGAAGGTGCCTGGCTTTCATTTGATGATGTTCAAGATATTGGAGAAGGCTTGATTAAATATGTAGTAAAGTCAGTTTTAGAGAAAAACCAGGAAGAATTTAAAGTCCTAAAAAGAGACACAAAGAAATTAGAAGCTACATTAAAAAAGAATTTCCCTAGAATTACTTATTCGGATGCTCTTAAAATTCTAAATGATAAATTCAAAATGAAAATAGAATTTGGTAAAGACCTAAGGACTATAGAGGAAGATAAATTAAGCAGTTTATATGACACTCCAGTAATTGTTACTAGATACCCAAAAGTTGTTAAAGCATTTTACATGAAAGAAGATCCAAAAAACAAAGATGTAGTTCTTGGATGCGATTTTATTGCCCCAGAAGGATATGGGGAAATTATAGGTGGAAGTGAAAGAGAATCAGACCCTAAAAAAATCATAGCAAGATTAAAAGAGATTGGAGAAAACCCTAGCAATTATGATTTCTACATAGATACAAGAATATATGGTAGTGTTCCTCATGGGGGTTTTGGCTGTGGTGTCGAGAGAGTTATTTCTTGGATCTGTGGTTTAGAAAATATAAAAGATGCTATAGCATTCCCAAGAACAATGTTAAGATATAAGCCATAATTCTTAAAAAAATAAAAAATAAAGGAGATTTATCTCCTTCTTGCTTTGGTTTTCTTTGCGGTAGATCTAGATTTCTTCTTACCACCTCTGGCCATTTTAGCTTTCCAGATTTCAAGGCTATCTCCCTTTACAAAGTAAAGCCAACCTGATTGTCTTTTTTCACCTGCTTTGACTTTTTCAGCCATAGAAAAAACACCTCCATATTTAGATTATCGATATAATAATTAGTATATAAATATATCGGTATACCCTATTTTCAGTCGATATAATCAATTTTTGATGAGAATAACTAAAATGACAAGTAGTTATATATAATAACATCAATAATTATAATTATTACAAGAGCAGATAAGAAAGCATATTCTAAATTCACAAATATAGAAGATAATTTTAAAGAAAATGCCCATACTAAAAATAAAAATACTAATATTCCTATTAAATTAAACTTTACCATAATTATATTAAAAAGAATATTTTTATAAAATTTACTCTAAGCAATAACTAGTAAATAAACTCCCATCAACATAAAAATACATAAAGAAACTCTATCTAAAATAAATTTTTCATGGAAAAAAACTCCACCTATTATAGTAGAAAATAAAGTTGACAATCTCCTTAAAGGGATTATCAAAGAAATCAGAGTTCCCTCTAATGCTATCGCACCAAAGTAAGATAAATCAGATAAAAGAATTGTTATGGCAGAAATAAATATCCAATATTTCCCATTAATTATTGAGTGTTTTATATCCTGAAAGCCCTTATATAATATGAACTGAATTATTAGGAGATAAATTGTCATCAAAGCAAATGGAACAAATATTATTGTGTAAATATTTGCATATGTGATAATGAATTTATCAATTACTGCAGCAACACTTACAAATATCATAGAAATGATAACATAAATAAAATATTTATTCCTAAAAACTTTATCATGCTTTAAACTTTCTTTCTCTAATAAATAGCCACTAACCATAATAATTAATACTCCTAATATTTTAGTAGTATTAATATGCTCTTTTAAAAGAAAAAATGCAAGAACAATTAAAAAAACTGGACTTAAATTCTTCAATGGCATTATTTGAGATAATTCATTATGTTTCATAGCTTTTATAAATAATAAAGAAGAAGCTAATAACAAAACTGATTTAATAACTAATAGTGCTATAATAAAATTAGGTAAATTTAAGTTTAATCTATTAATAAAAGGCAACATTAATATTACAATAATCAAGGCATATGTTGTAGAAAACTCAGTAGAATGTTCTTTATACAACACCTTTTTTTTCATTAATTCTGATATACTTATTAATATAGCAGATATTATGACAAGTACATACCACTGCATTGTTAAAAGTAAATTTTACTCTATTAAAAAGCTTACTATTAACAACCTTTAAAAATAACTTATAATCATTACTAATGGGCCTGTGGTGTAACCTGGATGAACATAAATGGCTTCGGATAGAACTGTGTTTTATCTTAATGCACATTTAGGAGTTACCATTAGATTGAGGGTTCAAATCCCTCCAGGCTCACCTTTTTTATTTTTTAATAGAGTCTCTTATGTTATTATAAAATAAATCTAATTGACTAAGAAAATGCTCAAGACCTATAGAATCACTATTCTTCCAATGAAAAAAGTCAATAAGATACAACTTTCCTTCTTCATATAAACAATTACTAATATCAAATCCATTTTCAGGAGTTACTCCCAATCTTGCAGCTCTAGAAACTTCATTTTTATATTGTTCTAAAGCATCTATTTTTTCAGTTCTATCTAAATCATGAAATCTTCTACCATTAATTCTCTGCATGACTAAATAATGGTGATCAATTGGCATATCAAAAAAACTTCTAATAAATCTAGGATCTGGGTAAATGATACCAAAGTACACTGGCACTCTAATTCCATAGCTATAAAGTAGAGAGCCAAACTTAGATTCTTTCAAAACACTTTTTTTAGTCCATGTTTTCTTTGCAACCTTATTCTCATCAAGAATTAAAATATATCCTCTATCAACTATATGTCTTCTTTCCTTTATTGCATCCCTGACTAATCTACTTAAATTAACTTTAGGCATAATTTGTCAAAATCCACAAATTATAAATAAATTTCTATCTTTTGAATCAAGATGAAAATATATTATTCAAGAGTTTATGAGGGTTGGGAAAGGAGTAGAAGGGCAAGTAAGCTAGGCTTAATATTAAGTTCGTCATTAGCAACTATTTTATTAATAAGTTCTGGAGTAAACCAGCTTCAATATGAATCTGAAAAATCAAAAGCCATAGCTTCATATTATGCCCCTGTAGACACCTTAAATCATGATCAATTGGCAAGCCAATATCTAAATAATAGTAATTTGTTATTAAGAATGACTATAGGTTCTATAGCAGTCTCCTTTTGTATTTATGGCTATATGAAGTGGTCAGAAAAGCAAAGAGACAACTGGGATTAATAAAAAGATTTAAAAAAGCCAAGACCAGATTATTTTTATGGTAAAGCCAAATGAATTAGGAATTACAGTCAAAAAAAATCAGGATTTCTCTGAATGGTATACTCAAGTTATTCAAAAAGCAGAATTAGCAGATTATAGTCCAGTAAAAGGATGTATGATAATTAGGCCAAATGCATACTCAATTTGGGAAACTATTCAAGCTTATTTTAATGAAAGATTAAGAAAACTAAATGTAAAAAATGCTTACTTTCCATTATTTGTTCCTGAAGAATTTTTTAAAAGAGAAACTGAGCATGCAAAAGGATTTACTCCAGAAGTTGCTTGGATAGCTAATAAAGATGAATCTGGTCAAAGACTAGCAATTAGGCCAACATCTGAAACTATAATTTATGATTCTTATTCAAAATGGATTAGAAGCTGGAGAGATCTTCCATTAAGACTTAATCAGTGGTGCAATATTATCCGTTGGGAAACTAAGGCAACTCGTCTATTCCTAAGAACTAGAGAATTTCTTTGGCAAGAAGGTCATTGCGTATATGAAACAATAGAAGAATGCGATAAAGAAACTTTATTAATTCTAGATGAATATGAAAATTTATGTAAAGAATTATTAGCAATCCCAGTAATAAAAGGAAAGAAAACAGAAAAAGAAAAATTTGCAGGAGCTCTTTACACAACAACAATAGAAGCCTTTATGCCAGATGGAAAAAGCTTACAATGTGGTACATCTCATAATCTAGGACAAGGATTTGCCAAGAGCTTTAAGATAAGCTTCTTAGGAAAAGATGAAAAGCCTAAAATGCCATGGCAGAATTCTTGGGGCATTTCAACTAGACTTATTGGAGCAATGGTAATGTTACACGGAGACGATAAGGGAATTGTCTTACCTCCAAATGTAGCTCTTAATAAATGTGTTATTGTGCCTATAATTTTTGACAAAGACAAAGATAAAATATTAAAGAAAGCAAAAGAAATTTCAAAAGTGCTTAGTTCTTTTAATGTAATATTAGATAACAGAGATAATTATAATCCCGGATTTAAGTTTAATGAATGGGAATTAAAGGGAATTCCTATTAGAATAGAAATAGGTCCAAAAGATCTTAAAGAAAAGCAAGTTATCTTAGTAAGGAGAGATACAAATGAAAAAGAAAAAGTAAAATTCACAAAACTAAAATCAAGAATAAAAGAACTTCTTATTGAAATACAAAATAACCTATATAACACTGCAAAAAAATATCTAGATTCATCAATAATAAAAGTCAAGGATTTTTCAGAATTTAAAATAGCAATAAATAATAAAAAAATTGTTGAGACATTCCATTGTGGCGATTCAAAATGTGAAGATAAAATTAAAGAAGTTTTAAATGGAGTAAAAGCAACTTGTATTCCATTTACAAAAGAAAAAGTTAAAGGTAATTGTGTTTATTGTAATAATCCTGCTTCTTATAAAGTATATTTCGCCAAAAGTTACTAATTAGAAAGTTATTTAAAATTATATCTAAATTGAACTTTATCTAAGGAGCTTTATATGAAATTAAGTTCTCTAAAAGAATCAGATCCAGAAGTTTATAGTATAATTAAGAAAGAATTAGATAGGCAAAATAATGTCTTAGAATTAATTCCATCTGAGAATTTTGTAAGTGAAGCAATATTAGAAGCATCAGGATCAATTTTAACAAATAAATATTCAGAAGGATATCCAAATAAAAGATATTATGGTGGAAATGAAAATATTGATGAACTAGAAACTTTAGCCATAAATAGAGCAAAGCAAGTATTTAATGTTGAACATGTTAATGTACAACCATATTCTGGAAGTCCTGCTAATCTAGCAGTTTATCTCGCTACTTGTAATCCTGGAGATAAAATAATGGGTTTAAATCTTCCTGACGGTGGTCATTTAACTCACGGTTGGAAGGTAAACGCGTCTTCATTATTTTATGAAAGCATTCCATATCATGTTAATTCAAATGGATTTATAGATCTTGAAGAAGTTAGAGAATTGGCATTAGCGAATAAACCGAAACTAATTTGGTGTGGAGCCACAGCATATGTTAGAGCTCTTCCTTTTGAAGAATTTGGAGAAATAGCTGATGAAGTTGGTGCTTATTTTGCAGCTGATATTTCCCATATAGCTGGTTTAATAGCTTCTAATTTACATCCAAATCCTTCGAGTTATTGTCATATTATTACAACAACAACTCATAAGACAATTAGGGGTCCAAGAGGTGCAATGATAATGGTAACTAAAAAAGGCATCGAAAAAGACAAAGATCTTCCTTCCAAAATTGATAAAGCTGTATTCCCTGGTTTGCAAGGTGGACCTCATAATCACACAACTGCTGCAATAGCAACAGCTCTAAAAGAAATGATGAAGCCAGAATTTAAGGAATACTCTAAACAAATTATAAGAAATTCAAAAGCTTTAGCGCAAGCATTAATTGAAAAAAACATAAAATTAGTTACAAATGGAACTGATAATCATATGATTCTGATAGACTTAACTCCATTTGGTAAAGGAAAAGGATTAATTGTTCAAGAAGCTCTTGATTTAGCAGGTATTACTACAAATAAAAATACAATTCCTAATGACCCTTCATCTCCATTTTATCCAAGTGGAATTAGAATTGGAACACCTGCAATTACAACAAGAAATATGAAAGAACCAGAAATGCAACAAATAGCAGAATTTATTTCTGATGTTATAAATGAAGTAAGAAATTATAATTTGCCTTCAGATAATGAAAAAAGAAAGGAATTTTTAATTAAATTCCGATTAGAAATTAGAAATAATACAAAAATAAAGGAAATAATAAGCAAGGTTTTAAAACTTTGCGAAGAATTTCCACTTTACAAAAATGCCAGCTAAAATATTAGATGGGAAATTATTATCACAAGAAATTAGACATAATTTAGAAGAAACTATTAGCAGATTAAATCAAAAACCAGGTCTTGCATTTATTCAAGTTGGTGAAGATCCTGCTTCAACAATTTATGTAAATCTAAAAAATAAAGCTTGTAAGGAAATTGGGATTTATTCGGAACTTTATAGATTACAAACCTCAACCCAAGATGAAGAATTATTATCATTAATAGATAAACTTAATGCCAGAAATGATATTCATGGTATTCTTATACAATTACCACTTCCATCACACATTGATACTTATCGGGCCTTAGATTCTATATCTCCTTCAAAAGATGTAGATGGACTAAATTCTATTAATGTAGGATATTTGCATCAAGGAAGGAAATGCCTTGTCCCAGCTACACCAAAAGGCATTATTAGACTCCTTGAATACTATAATATAGAATTAGATGGTAAAACAGCAGTAGTTATTGGCAGAAGTAATTTAGTTGGAAGACCTATTGCAGAATTATTAACACAGAAAAATGCTACTGTAACTTTATGTCATTCAAGAACAAGTTTACTTCATGATATCACAAGAAATGCAGATATTTTGGTATCTGCAGTTGGATCTCATAATTTTATTAAAAAAGAAATGTTAAGGGAAGGTGTAGTAATAATAGATGTTGGAATTTCTAAGCTTGAAGATAAAATTGTTGGGGATGTAGACTTTGAAAATGTCAAAGAAATTGCAAGCTACATAACTCCAGTCCCAGGAGGAATTGGTCCTATGACAATTGCTATGGTATTAGAAAATACTCTAGAAGCTTATAATAAGCTTAGTTTATTGTAAATTATGTACTTTATTTATAAATAAATATTTTCACTATTAATAAATAACTATTAAATCTAGATAAATTTTTATACCTATTTAACTTAAGATTTTTATGGCAAAAAAACTATTAGGTCAAATAATACACTTCTACAGCCATATTGGTGTAGCAGTTGTTAATGTAAAATCTAGCATAAAAGTAGGAGATCTTGTCCTTATAGAAGGTCCAAATGATTCATTTGAACAAGAAATAACATCAATGCAAATTGATAAAAAACAAATTAAAGAAGCTAAGGCTAAGCAAGAAATAGGTTTAAAAGTAATTCAAGAAGTTAGAAATAACTACAAAATTTACAAAGTCAGTTAAATACAATCTTGAAGAAAGAAATAATCTTAGCATACCAAGGCAAGTTTATTACACTTATATTATACTCTTCATCGTTTTTGTATTTTCTTCCATTTTCATCTTGATAATCAATTTCAAGCTTTAAAGGTTTACCTAAAACATATTCCCCCTTTAAAGGTAATAAAACCTTCTGAGTTCCTGACAAAGTATTAATACTAGAATAACTATTTCCATTTACCTTAATAATAACATCATTTATAGGAGTTTGACTAGATAAATGAAAACTTAACTCAAAATTTTCATTGTAAGATACTATCTCATTATAATTAACATTATCAATAACAAGCACCGGCTTCTTGTAAACTTTAAGACTAATAAAGTCATTAACATGATTTTTTTCAATTTCTACATCAGCAACAATGGTCTGTGTTGTAAAATTACTTAAATCTAGATCAAAAATTACATCAACATTATTTCCCATATCAACATTAACAGTTTTACAATTATCAACTAAACAAAGATTAATATTATTTAAATTTCTATTAGTTTTATTTTTTACATTACAAGTTATACTTGCTTTTTCATAAATATAATAATATTTTTTATCGCTTTGGCATTTTAATGAAATAAACTCAGAATAGGTTCTTTCACTAATTTTTGTATAACTACTTATTGTGTCTTCTGCTTCTTTTCTAGATATTTTATCATATGAAGCTGAATAATCTAAACTCGTGGACTTAATTTGTCCAAAACTATCTTTTATACTTATATCTGCAGTATACAAATAATCAGGATCTAAATTTTCTGGCACTTTTATCAACCAAAAAACATCACTTCTACTTTTAGGTTTTAGTAAAACTTGTTTTACATTCTTATCAATTAACTGGGGGGCTTTTATAATACTTATACTTGTAGATGCATAATGATTTAAAGGATTTTCAACAGAAATTCTTATAGGAACATAACTCCCTGGCCCAACTTGATCTTCAATCATACTTACCTCAATATTATAAGGGGATTGTATTTTTGAACCTACACTAGTTACACTAGACTTAAGTTTTAAATCTTTAGGTTCTATACTTAATCCATATGATTTCCATTTATATTTTGCACTATAAGTAGCAGAATCAACAGAATCAGAAAGTTTAACATGGCTAGGATCTATCCAACCATATTGGCCAAATGTAACATCAAAAGGTACCCATCCATATTCATCAAAATAAACTTCTGCCCATCCATGATTACCAAAATCATAATTTAAATTTGTATAAACCATTCCAGAAACAAATCTTGCAGGTATTCCTATACTTCTTAACATAGATATAAATAAACTTGTAATTTCATCACAAACTCCCTCTCTATTTTCTAATACCCAACTAGATTTCTGAACTGCAGTTGCAGTTAATGTATTTAAATCATATTTAATATTTGTATTAACCCAATCAGCAATAACAAAAGTAACCTCAAACAAATTATCTTTTCCTTGTGCTAAAGAACTTGCCTTAGTTAAAATATCATCATTAACATCAATATTATCTGTAGGTTCCAAATATTGTCTTAGTGAACTGTCTATGCTTAACATAGGAAATTTAGAGTTAGGAATTGGATAAATTAAATTACTTGTTTTAATAGTTCCATCTAATCCAAATTTATAATTATTATTGATGTTATTCCATTTATATAAAATACTTGTACCTTCTTCAATTTGTGCTTCTGGCTCAGATATTATATTTAAATTCTCAACTGTTTGTCTAACATCGTTCATAGGAACTAATGTTAACTCAGTAGTTATATGTTCTAAACTTGCAGATTCAGAATTCTTAGTTAATTCAATATTAGAATCTATATTAAGATTAATCCAAAGACTATCAACATCATTGTAGTTTTCAACAGCAGCAAAACTACTACAAGACAAAATTAAGACAAACATTAATATTTTAAGTTTCATTTAACCTAAACAATACTGTTACTCTCCATAGTCTTTTGCTAGTCATCCTATCAACAGAGTATAATTTTCTTGATAGTTTTATTTCTCCTTTATATCTTTTTTTAAGTTTTCTAGAAATATTTACAGCAGTTTTTTTACTACTCAAATATAAATCTACACCAAATTTCTTATGTATCTCTTTTGAAATAAATGCTTTGTCATTTTCTATATAACCATAAATAAGATTTAGTATTTCATCATTTTTAGGCCTTAATTGAAAAATTGCTTCATAGTACTGATTTTTAGTGTATATTGTCATAACGAGAGTACCTGCGCGTGTGGAATTCCTTTAATCATGATTATATCTTCTTCTTGAATAATTCCATTATCTAATGCAAGTTTCACACACTTTTTTCCTATCATATTAATATTTTCTGCAATCTTCATCAACTTAATAACTTCATTGTCGTTTTTAATTTCACCTTTATAAAATCTCTCAGAAACATTGATGCAAATATTTCCATCTTCTAAAGTTTTTCCAATTAAATTTTCATCACATATAGCTAAAACTTTTCCACTTCCATCTTTATGAATTTTTACATACATCTTAAATTTTAGTCTTAACAGTATGCTTAGCTCCACAAGCAGCACATTTTATCTTTAATATTCTATCTTCTTTAAATAAAGTTGTATCTGGTTTATTACATTCTTTACATAAAATAAAATCTTCAGCATATCTCTGTATTTTTGCATTAATTAAATTTGAACTTATTTTCCTTCCTAAAATTAATCTTGTGTCTTCTATATATCCTGGAGAAGCTAATTCTCGTAATAAATATTTTAATAAATGATTCTTATCTCTTCTAAAAGTATCACAAATTTGAAGAAAATTGGTAATTACTGTCTTATTCCCTTGAATATGACCTTTTACACCAGGAATTTCAAATCTTTCACTTTTCTTGCTTTGCTCAGGTAATTTCTGTCTTGCTCTTCCCAATAATTTTTCGTAATTTTCCATAAAAAAACTTATTACTCTTTATTTATAAAATTAATGATATTTTATATTCTATAAGCCTCAAGTAAGCTTTATATATTTTCTCATATTTACTATATTTAATGGAAATCGATCAAGTTGAACACAAACTTGAAAATCCTAATAATTCTAATAAAGGCATAATTTTACTACCGGGAGTTAGCGGGAAAGCATTAGCAGATCCAAGATACAATTTACTTTCTAGCGCATTAATCAATGCAAATTTTGGTTTTCTAAGATTTGATTTATGGAAATCTGTCTCAGAATTAGATAAAATGACAATATCAGAAATACAAGATTTTTTGGACAAAGCTTTTGATTTTATGCAAAATAAAGGATTTACAGAAATTTCATTAATAGGAAAAAGTTTTGGTGGTGGAATACTTTTAACATATATAAATCCAAAAATAAAAAAATTAGTTCTTTGGTCTCCAGCAATAAACTATAGTAGAGAGTCAAATTTTATTTTCACAAAAGAAACAAAACTATACACATTCAAGAGTTTTATGGATATAAAGATAAATAAAAGAGATTTATATCATATAAATTATCCAGTTTTAATACTCCATGGTACAAAAGATGAAGTCATGCTATTTGAAAATTCTGAAAAAATTGTTCAAGAACTTCCAAAAATAGTTTTAAAACCTATTCATGATTCAGATAACTCTTATTCTAATGAAACTTGGCTTAATGAAATCATTGAAGAAACAATAGAGTTTCTAAAATAAGACATCAAATTACATTAAGCTTTAATATCCTTTAAAGCTAATTCTTTAAATCTTTTAATGAATATTTCTAAGTTTTCTTTAGGGACTCCAGCTCCACAAGCATGTAAATGGCCACCCCCATAAGCATTTAATCCCTCTACGGATTTAAGTAAAATATCTCTAACAGGTCTTTTATTACATCTAATACTTAAAGTAACATTATCTTCTTTTACTCTTCCAACAATAACATATTTATCAGGACATCTATACTGTAATTCCGTTGCTAATTCGGAAGAAGTTGCAAATCCATTATCGGGATAAGTAAAAATTAAGAAATTCTTGTCTTTATTATTTATAATAGCTTTTTTGTATAAATCAATATAAATCAAATTTCCTTTTTCATACCTATCTAATATAAATATGCCTTCTTTATTACTTCCATTTAATATATCATATGGATCATTAATATTGATTAAACAGTTTAATGATTTTCTCACTTCACTAGTTTTTCCCTTTAAGTTAAAAGATAATATTTTTACTAACTTTCCAATATTAGTTTCATATAATGCTTCACCAGGATTTTTTATATTAATAGGAAATAAATCAGGATATTCTTTTGTAAATTCATTAACAAAGTAAGGTATATGATAATCTGCTACGCACCCAATCATAGCAATCCACATATCTTTTTTTATAATTTCATGAGCCCAAAAAGTAGTGCTTCTATTATCATTAATATCATATAATAAAGGATTACAATAAATTTTAATCCCTTTATTATTTTGAACTGGATGATGATCAATCCATATAATAGGTACATTAATTTTGTCAACAAATTCTTGAGCAATTTTAGGTTTATCTAAAACAAAAATTAAATCAGGATTAAACTCACCAATTTTATTATAAAATTCCATATTTAATTCTGGTTTCCCTTTAACTGGGACTCCATATCCAAATCCTTTATATCGTCTTAAAATTAAATAAGCGCATGTTCCATCACAATCATCATCAAAAAAGAATAAGGGATTTTCTGCCTTATCAAGCAATTTTTTAATGTCTTTTAAGATCTTCTCATCAATCATAGTTCACTCATCACAAATTTTAAAGTCTCTGAAACTTCATTGTTATTTAATTCATCTACACTAAAAAAATTAGCCTCAATATTCTTAGGATCTAATTTTTCATTAACTAAATTAGCCTCATAAACATTCACATTAATATTCTTATCATTCTTTAAAATTTGATATGTATTAAAAATTTGAACAATATCTACTAATAATCCCAAGTTATCTTTAACATATTTTTTTAAAAGAATCTCTACCCTATCAGGATCATCAATATCTATATAAGGCAAATTCCAGATATTCCCTTCTTTAAAAACTAATATTTTATTATCCTTAATTATTAAACACGCATTCAATACCATTATTACTTATTTATTCCTTAATTTATTTAAACCTATTGATTTTACTTGAATAAGCATAAGAATTAATGTAATCTTCTCTTATTAGCTCTTAAACTTGGTCTGACTTTCTCAGCACCTTTACCTCTATTTCTTAAACCTCTTGCTTTTCTGCCAGCACTTGTTAATCCTCTAAATGCTCTTCCTCTATGTTGCTTATTGCTTATCCATTTAATTGTATTATCTGCCTTTATAACAGGATGATTTGGATCTACTAAAATAACTTCATACCAAATAAAATGCCCATCTCTTCCCACTTCATAAGAATTCAAGACTTCCATATTAATGAATTTTTTATTTGTTCTTTCTTCTGCTATTTGTCTATAGTTTTTATTAACAACAAGCTTTTGTCCTTTATTACTTGATTTTCTCCCCTTTTTAATTTTAGGTCTCATTCTTCTAGACTTTCTTAATCTAGTTCTTACAATAAGAAATCCTTCTTTAGCTTTATATCCTAACGCTCTTGCTCTGTCTATTCTAGTTGGATGTTCTAATTTAATGCTAACTGGCTCTCTTCTCCAACCTATTAACTTTTGTTGAAAAGCTTTAGCTCCTTGGTTATTCCAACTTTCTCTTAAATAGCTAGTAAATGACATTTTTAATGAAACTTGGGTATAAGCTTTATAAAGCTTTCTAATCAGTGGCAAGATATTTAAACTTTTTTATTATATTAATTTTATGAAAGGATTATTTAAAGCATTACTTGGAATTTTTATAATAGTAATTGGCGTCTATATTTATATCTCAGAATGGTTTAATGGATTCTTTGCAAGACAATTTAAAAACTTAATTTTCTTGCTTATAGGAAATATTCCTGGATTATTAATTTTAATAGGTCTTGTAATAATAATGATAGGCCTTAGTGACCTAAAATCAAATAATTAAAAATAATTACTAATTCTTTTTTGTGTTTTTATATCATTTAAAAGCTTACTTTTCTTTAAAATTTCATCAATCTTAAATTTAAACTTGCTATAAATTAAAACCTTTGCATATTCTAACATTTCTTCTATATTATTAAATTCTCTATACTCTGAATTTAATGATTTTCTAGCAGCTTCTCTTGTAACAAAAACTCCTAATGGCATAGTATAAGCAGGAGTTATAAATCTTAAAGTTATTACAGAAGCTTTTCTCTTTATTTTACTTAATTCTTCTAATATCGCTAATTTAACAGAATAATAACCTCCTGCTGTTTGTAATGCATAATTTTTTCTTCCAAAATAACTTTCATAATCTGTTGTTGATTGAAAATTAAAATTTTTCATAAATCCTTGTAAATAAGTCTCAAATAATTCATAGCTAAAATTATTAGGGATAAACATAATTAAGTAATAATTTCCAAGATATCCATTAAAATAAATTCTATAATTCTCAATTTCTTTATAGTCTCTAACATCTTTTAATAATTTCTTTCCTAATATATCATCAGTAGCTGTAATACTTAATCTAGTTGGGACTAATCTTCTATTATCTTTTATACCTAAAACTCCTATAGATAGTAATTGAGATAATTGTTGTTCATTAAATCCAGATTTATATAAATATTCTAAGGCAGTTACAGCCTTTAAATCACTATCCGAAACTACTTTATCTACTTTAGAATGAATTCTAATATTTTCATTAACATTAATTTTTTTAAGTTCTGCAGAAGGACCTCTGGCAGTAGCAATATTATCTAAGCTTAAACTCATTTTTACACTTTTATTTAATTCTACATTAATATCTACAGGCTTAACAGACATCCCAATTTCTTGTAGTAATTCTACATAACTATCATTTAATGCCTTAGCACTATTTGTTTTTCTAGAATTAATTAAATTTTTTCTTAATGATACAATTTCATTAATATCAAACTCATTCTTAGCCCAGTAATTAGGACTATCTAAAAGCCAAGCTTCTTCAATTTTTTCTGGAGGACTTAAAACTCCAATATTTACACTTGGATATTTTAATTTACTTCCAATAAACACACTTGGAGGACTTACACTACTAAACTCTCTAATTTCCTTTATTTCTTTCACATTTCCATAAAACTTAGGTGCATGAATTGGACAAATTCTAGGATCTTTAGAGCAGAAAACACAATTTATCTTCATATATTAATTAAAGATCTCTAAATATATAAAATTAGCTACAAAATTATATCTTCCTTAAAAATACCATAAATCCAGTATGACTAATTATACTTGAAACAGGCCTTACTTTTCCTTCATCAATTTGCCATTCCCTTTCAATAATTTCTACTGTTTTCACATGAATAAATGTCTTATTTTTCTTTAATAATTCAATAACTTGATTTATTGTGGGTAAATAACAAACTAAAAAATATCCTTTTTTCAGTGCCTTAAAAGCATTTTCTATAGCATTCCATGGCTCTGGCAAATCTAGAATTATTAAATCAAGCTCTTTTTCATCAATTTTTTTGTAAACATCTTTATTTTTAATTTCTATATTTTTTAATCCAATAAATTTAATATTTTCATTAACTAATTTAAAAAATTCTTTATTTCTTTCATAACTTATTACTTTTTTACAAAATATACTTAAAAATGAGGTTAAATATCCACTTCCAGCTCCTGCTTCTAATACAGTAGAGTCTTTAGTAATTCCAGTATTAGTTAAAATATATCCAATATCTTTTGTAATCATTATTTGAGGTCCTCTTTTTATTCTTTTAATTAAATCATCAAAAGAAGGTTCTAGAACTATAAATTCTTCTTTAATATTTGAAACTACTTTACTTCCATTCTTAGCTTTTTTAATATCTTTATCTTTTATTACTCCAAAATTAGTATGCAAATCATCCTTATGAATTAATATTTTCATAGTTTCTTACTCATATAAACTCCATCATATTTATAAGTTCCTCTTTTAATTCTTCGAATCTCTCCTCTTTTATACATATTTTTTAATATCCAGCTAACTCTTACTTTATCTATTTCAATCTTACTACTAATTTCAGTTAGTGAGAGTGTTTGGTCTTTCTTAAATATATCAATTATTTCTTTATGTAATCTAAGTCCTTCTTTATTCTTCTGTGCTTTTTTACCAATACAAATTTCCCATCTTTTTAAAAGATCCGCTCTTTTCTTCCATAGACTAGTATTTTTACCAAATTTTTTTTCAAAATCTAATATGTCATATCCAAATTTAGTAATGCCTTCAGAAAGTATATTTAATTTATACATTTCATTTTCCCCATATGTACCTCTGTTCTTATACTTGATAACATGAGAGGTTTTGTAGTTTAGAAGATCGCACAATTTTTTTAAACTACTAATAATCCTTTCGTCAGACATTCTTAAATTTATTCCACTATAATTTTTTGGATCTATATTAGCTTCATCCTCTATTACTGCAACTAACAAAGCCAATTTATACTCTGTTGGTAAATTAAAACTTCTTTGAATAATCTTGTAAGTTTTAAGTTCATTTGGTTCTAAGTTTAAAGCATAACAAGAAATCTTCCTGAAAAAAGCCGGAATGACAATTTGTGTACTTTTTGTTTTACCAAGTTTGAAATAATTGAATCTAGAAAACAAAAGTTCTCTTAGTGGGTTAGTATCATTTTGAATCCACCTGAGTGATTTATTTTTATGGTGAATATATCCATCCCCAACCAATACACTAATAATTCTCATATCAACGGGGGTATAATAATAAGGAAATTTAATTTTATAAATAGCTGTACTGTTTGCGTCTCTGTAACCAATAATATGCTTTTCAGCAATTCTCAGATTAATTTTTGATGATTTTAATATTTTTATAAGATTTTTTATACTTATGAACGCATTACTCCTATTCAAGAAATAGCCAATGTGAACACTTGTAATTCCGACCTTCTTGGCAAACTTATAGACGGGAGATATAAAGAGAATTTTCCTTTTTATTTTGTTCTTGAATTCATTATCAACATTTACAAAACCATCTATCCACTCAAAATGTATCTTAAAGTTTACTGCCATACATAGATGTGGAGTTCCAATTAATTAATAAATCTTTTCATATCTTTTTAGAAAGATAAACTGACTCCTTTTTATAACCTAATTTATAGAAATAAGCCCTTGCTCCTACTCCTGCATTTACTAGTATTTTATTGGAATCATATTCTTCTTTTGCAATTCTCTCAGCCTCATACATTAACTTTTTACCAAGGCCATGGTGCTGAATTGCATCGCTATTTGTCTCTTCGAGAGGAACTAAGTTACCATAAATATGTATTTCGCGTATACCAACACTTTTATTAGTAATTTCAGGTCTAAATGGTTTATACGGAATCCTTAATCTTACAAATCCAAGTATAATATTTTGAGAAATTTCTTCATAGGATAAAAATATTTCTTTTCCACCACTAGAATCGTAATCATATCTCGACAATTCAATCTTTGCAAAGTCTACCTTTTTATTCATTGGTTCTCTACATCTTATACATCTACATCTTACATTATTTTTTTTCATTAATTCATGTAAGTATTGTCTAAAATTGGTAATATCCACTCCATCTGCCGTAAATTTTGTTGGTATATCGCGCAAAATTCTCATAACCCTTGTGTAATTTGGGATTAAGGGTTTAATTTTTAATAATAAATTAGCCGCTTCTTCTGTTCTTAATGGTTTGAATTCACCTTTTTTATACTGCAAATATAAAGGCGTTCCTGGCATCACCATACATGGATATATTTTTAATGCATCAGGTTTATAATTTTCATCTTCAAATAATTGTTTAAAGTTATTAATATCCATTTCTTCCGTTGTCTTTGGTAAGCCAATCATTAAATGTCCACACGTTTTCAGAAAGCAATCTTTTGTTAGTTGCATCGCCCTTTTTGTATCTTCTAGACTATGACCCCTATTTGTAATTTTTAATATTTCATTAAATAATGATTGCACTCCAATTTCTACTCTTGTAGTTCCAAGCTTTAACATTTGGTTTAGATGCGGTTCAAAACACCAATCTGGTTTAGTCTCAATATTCATAACAACACATCTTATTTTTGCATATTCATTTCTTATTTTCTCTCTCTCTAAATTTGCTTCCCCCTTTATTTTTGATAATTTTTCATGTATTCTTTGAGTTCTTTCCTTATTGTTTATTGTTCCTGGCAACTCGAAAAACTCCTTAAATTTTGCAAAGTTAAATCTGTCGTTCTCAAAGAATATCTCAGAGAAATCATTCATTGCCTTTAGTGTATATTTTACTACATAATCTTGATAATCTACTGGAAAACTTGTAAAAGTTCCCCCTTGAATAATTACTTCTGTTTTCTCTGGAACCTGATTTAATAAAATATATTGTTCTAATCTATTAAAAACAATTAAGTAAGGATCATAATTAGCTCTAATAGATCTCATTGTACTTGGTTCATTTCCAGTATAACTCATAGGGATATTTCCATAATAAGAATTAGGTCCTCCTGGACAAAAGGTACATTTTCCATGTTTACAAGCAATTGGCATAGTCATTACTGCAATAGGAGCAACTCCACTTAATGTTCTAATTGGCTTTGAAGTTAATAAATTTCTAAATTTTTCTCTGTCTTTTTCATTTAAATGCTCAAGAATTTCAATATTAGAAGGAATTTTATTAAATTTATTTTTTCTAACTACACTTAATTTAATTTTATTTAAATCAGATTTATCTTTTATATTTCCATTTATTAAATTTGATTCAATTTCTTCATAAACATTGTTATCTTCCATAACTTTAAGCATTAGAATGAATTTAAAAAAGTAACTACATAAACATTTTTACTTAACTACATGGTCTAAAATTTTTTAACTTCAAATAAATCTGAACCGATTGATAAACAAGCTGAAAGATCTACTATTTGTTTTTATAAAGAATTTCACAAAAATTATAAAATCTAGGTTTGAAACTATCAAAAATAAAAATTTGTCTATAGTCAATAAAGTAATTTATTCCTTTTTATATTCAATCACAATAATCTATTTAAATAAGTACTTTGTCAATCTTTTGGGTTGAAAAAACATTCATTGATTTCAAAAATGGGGAATTATTAATGAAAAAATTTGTTCTACTTATACCTATACTTCTATTATCTCTATCTATATATGTTAATGCTGCAGATTGCGGTGGTGCTGTAAGATGTTATTGCGGAGATACTGTTACTTCCAATCATACTATGACTTATGATATCCCTAATTGTGCGAGAAACGGACCCGATGCAGCCCTTAAGGTTAATAGCGCGGTAACACTAAACTGTCAGGGGCATACAATATCGGGTACTGGTCATGGTTTTGGAGTCAGATTTGAAGGAGGAAGTAGTCATGTAGTTAGGAATTGCGTTGTTTTAAATTTTGATAATGGTATTAGAAATGATGCTGCAACTAATGCCCAAGTTCTAGATAGTGTTTTTAGCTATAATACTCAAACTTCAGTTACCTTCGGAGGT
>JAGVZF010000002.1 GCA_018302785.1 Candidatus Woesearchaeota archaeon
TCAAGCTTTCCTAGAGAAGCAAAGAAAATAAACAAAAGACATAAAAACAATGGGCAACTTAAAACATAGAGAGGACATTAATAGCGGACACTACAGTTTAAAAATGATTATATACAAAAACTTAGTTATTCTAGGAACATCGCATATATCTATCCAAAGTATTAAAGAAGTTAAGTCATATTTAGATAAAAATGCTCCAAAAATAGTAGCTCTTGAACTAGATAAAGATAGATTTATAGCCTTAACTAATAAAAACCAAAGAGCTTCTTCTATTGAAATACTTAAAGAACTTGGTCCAGGAGCATTTTTAATAAATAAAATAGGTCAAAAAGTAGAAAAAGAGCTGGGTAAATTAGTCGGAGTTACTCCAGGCGCAGAAATGCTAGAAGCCATAAAAATATGTAAGGAAAAAAATATTAACATAGCATTAATAGACCAAAACATAAGAATTACCTTAAAAAAACTGTCAAAAGTTCCTTTAAAAGAAAAACTAAAGTTAATCCTAGATATTTTCACATCCCCATTATCATCTAAAAATAAAGTTAAAATAGATCTAAGAAAAGTTCCTGAACAATCCTTTATTATAGAAGTTATTAATAAAGTAAAGGAAAGATATCCTTCAATTTATAAGGTTTTAATAGAAGAAAGAAATAAAATTCTTGCAAAAAACTTATATAACCTTAATCTTAATAATAATGAAGGAATTTTTGTTATTGTTGGAGCGGGTCATATAGATGGCTTAGTAGAAGAACTAAAAAAGATGGGATATTAAATGTTTTCAAAAAAAGAATATTATCATTTATTAATTTCATCTATAATACTTGGCTTTGTTTTTTCTTTTAAAGAATGGGGTTATGATAAATTTAACTTGTCAATAGGCATAAGAAATTTTTTAATATCTTTAGCAATATCATTAATATTTTTATTAGCAAAAGAATCTATAAGAAAACTAGTTGCTAAAAAAATTGGTTTGGATATAGAATTTAATATTTGGTCAATAAAAAGTAATAAAAGAAATAAAAAATATAATATCCCAATAGGTCCTTTAATCGCATTATTCTCAGTTTTTATTACAAATGGTCAGCTATTATTTGCAGCAATTAGCAACTTTAATTTTAAAAGTTATTCTAAAAGTGACTTAAAAAGGAGATATGAATTTATAAGAGGTATTGAAGAGGCAGTTATAGCATCTATAGGAGCAATAGTAACAACTTTACTTGTATTATTTTTTTCAGTGTTTAAAATTGAAAAAGCTGTTTTCATAGGAACTGTAATAGCAGTCTATTCATTAATTCCTTTACCATTTCAAGATGGTATTAAAATGTATTTTGGTTCTAAATGGTACTCTTTAATTATAGCATTGTTTGTAATCTTTAGCTTAGTATTTATGAGAAATTTACATCCAATTACAGCTTTAATAATATCAATAATTTTGGCTTTAACAATAACAGCCCTTGTCTTTTATCAATTAAAAAAATAAACTTATCAATCCTTTTTGTATAAGCCAAACAACAAAGAACCATCCAATAAAAGAAAAACTTCCGATTGAAGCAACAGCTATAAATATTCCAGCAACTATATCAATTATACTAACAAAACCTCCAAAAAACAACAAACCTTTTAATATAAGATAAGCAACAAAAAAAGTAACTAAAAATTCATGGCCCCAACTCAGATATACCAAGCTTAATCCAGCCATAATGTCCAATAAACCAAAAAGTTTCACTAACATATAATAATACCTAAAAATAAGTTATTTAAAACTTTGTAAAATGTATGAAATTATAGATTTAAATCCACGAGACTATCAAAAAAGTATTTTCTCCACATGTAAAGAAAAATCTTCACTAGTTATTCTACCAACAGGTATTGGAAAAACAGCAATCTCAGTAATGCTATCTATTTATAGACTTAATACTTTTAAAGATTCTAAAGTAGTTATTTGTTCTCCAACAAAACCTTTATGTTCCCAACATCTCAAAACATTTACAGAACACACAAATATTCCAAAAGAGAAAATTATATTATATACAGGAGCAATAAAACCTAAAGAGAGAATAGAACTATGGAAACATTCTACAATAATAATTGCAACCCCCCAAACCATACTAAGCGACCTAAAAAATTCAAGAATAAATATGAATGATATATCATTGCTAACTATTGATGAAGCCCATAGATCAAGAATGAAATATGCAAATACAATAGTGGCTTCATATTATAATAATCAATCAAAGTTTCCTTTAGTTTTAGGACTAACAGCATCTCCAGGCAGTTCAAAAGAAAAAATAGAAGAAATTTGTACTAATTTAAATATTCACTCCATAGAAATAAGAACTGAGGAAGATGAAGACGTCAAGCCATATATAAAAGAAAAGAAAATAAATTTTGTAAAAATTCAGCTTCCAGAAGAATATAAAGAATTAAAGTCACTAATAGAAGAAGTTTATCTTTCAAGTCTAGAAAATCTAAAGGCTTTTGGATTAACTAAACCAAAAAAAATTGTGAATAAAAAAGATTTGTTATTATTAAGAAAATATATTGAAAGCCAATTAAAAGAAGGAAATAAGGCAGCATATCATGGTTTATCATTAGTAGCTCAAGCAATGAAACTAGATCATGCAGTAGACTTATTAGAAACACAAGGTTTAGAACCATTAAGTGAATATTGGTTAAAATTAAAAAATGATCAAACAAAAGCAGCAAAATCAATTATTTTAAATACGTTAATCCAAAAAGCTATAATACAAACCAAAGAATTAATTGATAAAAACAATTTTCATCCAAAATTAACTAAATTAAAATCATTGATAGAGGATACATTAGAGTTAGATAAAAATTCAAGAATTATTATATTTGCAAATTATAGAGACACAGTTAAAAGCATAGTAAATTTTCTAAATAAATCAAATAATATTAAATCAATAGAATTAATGGGTCAAAAAGAAGGAATTACTCAGAAAACACAAATAGATAATATAAAAAAATTTGATTTAGGTATATATAATGTACTAGTAGGTACAAGTATAGGTGAAGAAGGACTTCATATTGGAGAAGCTTCAATAGCAATTTTTTATGATTCAGTAAGCTCAGAAATTAGAACCATCCAGAGAAGTGGTAGGGTAGGTAGGGTAAAATCAGGAGAGGTAATATTCTTAATGACAGAAGGTAGTAGAGATGAAGCATTTTATTGGGTAGCGAAAAGAAAAGAGAAAAGTATGAAAAAAACAGTCCAACAAATTAAGAATAAAGAGCTAAGCCAATCATCATTAGAAGACATAAATGATAAATCAAATATTAATAGACCATAGAGAAAGGAACATAGAAATTATTAAGGAACTTGAAAAAAGTCAAATTCCGATAAAGATTACTAACTTAAACAGTGCAGATTTTATTATTTCAAATATTGGAATTGAAAGAAAAACAAAATCAGATTTCTTAAATTCAATAATAGACAAACGTATAATTACTCAAATAAAAGGATTAAAAGAGTCATTTGTAAAATCATTGTTGATAATAGAAGGCAAAGAAAACATTTATTCAATTAGAGATTTTCATCCTAATTCGATAAGAGGTATGATATCTTCAATAGTACTAGATAGTAACATTCCAATAATATACACAGAAAGTCCTAGAGATACTGCAGGATTTCTAAAAACAATTTATAATAGATTTAACTCAACAAAAACAGAAATAAGTTTAGTAAACAAAAAGCAATTTATAACATCAGAAAAGCAACAAGAATTTATAATTCAATCCCTTCCAGGAATAGGCCCCAGTTTATCAAAATCCCTTCTAAGAAATTTTAAATCAATTAAAAATATAGTAAATGCAGATGAAAAAGATCTAATGAACATAAATAAAATAGGAAAAATCAAGGCAAAAAATATCAAAAATATATTAAACACTATATATAAAGAAGACTTATAAAACAAAATTCGCAATTTCCTCATAAGTTGGTCCATCTTTACTTAAAGTACTTTTCATTAATTTAAACCCATAAATTTCAAATTTTGTTTTTTCTATTTTTAAATTATTTATAACATTAAAAAATTCATTTTTATTCTTAATAGATTTAATTCTCCCTAATGTTAGATGTGTCTCAAATTTTTGGTCTTTACTAAACAAGTCTAATAAACTAGAATCAATCTTTCTTTGTAGTTCTAATATTTTATCTTTAGGTTCAATTCCAACCCAAATAACTCTAACAAAGTCATTTTTAGGGAAAAATCCTAGATTAGACAGATTAACATTAATTTTATCTAGTTTTATTTCACTTAATCTCTTAATAATTTCATTAATTTCATTATCATTAACTTCCCCAATGAACTTTAAAGTTAAATGTAAATTCTTTTTATGTACCCAATTAACTTTTATATTATTGCTCTTAATTTTTTTGCAGAAATCAAATAAATAATCTTTAACATTACCGGGCAATTCAATAGAGATAAATATCCTCATATTAACTCCTTTAATATTTTTGCACCTAGTATCACAGTTAAATCATTAACATCTTTAGTAGGATTTATCTCAACTATATCAATAAACTTTAAGTTCTTTAATAATTTTAATCTTTGAACAAAATAAATTAATTCTCTACTACTTAAACCTCCTACTTCAGGATATCCTGTTCCAGGAGCATATGCTGGATCAACTACATCTATATCAATACTCAAATATAATCCATCAAAATCTCTAGAAAGTTCCATAATTTCATCACATACATTTTGTAGATCATTAAAAATATCCTTCATAGAAAAAAACCTAATTTTATTTTGTCTTAAAAACTCTATTTCATTTTTGCTAAAAGATCTAATTCCAACTATGATAATATTATCACTTTTTAAGTAACAATCATCAATTAATTTTCTAACAAAATCTTCATGTGTAGCAATGTCTGTACAAACTTCGCAATCAGGATGGGCATCAAAAACTAGTAAACCTGGATTTTTATATTTTGTAGAAAATGCTTTAAAAATGTTATAAGATATAGAATGATCTCCACCAATAAATATACCTTTATTAAAATTTAGAACACTTTTATATATATTACTATTAGTTTCTTCAATATTACCCCTAACCACATCTATATCAAATATATCAATTTTATTTTCTAAAAAATTCTCATTTAGAAACATTTCATTAAATTTCTCTATAATCAAATCAGGAGCCAATTCACAACCATTTCCTTTTCCTAAACCTCCTTGTGAAGTTTTAACTTTAATTACTTCCATATAATTTAAATTATAAAAATGATTATAAACCTTTACATAATAAGTTTTATATATCTATTAAACTCAAAATAAAATATGGACTTAAATAAAAGATTATCTTTAATAAAAAGAAACACTTGTGAGATAGTCACAGAAGAAGAATTAATCCAACTTATAAAAACCAAAAAAAATCCATCTGTATATTTAGGAACAGCAATTACAGGCAAGCCGCATGTTGCATATTTTATATGGGTCCTAAAATTAGCTGATTTCCTCAAAGCAGGATTTAAAGTAAAACTACTCTTGGCAGATCTTCATGGTGCTTTAGACAATACCCCATGGGATTTATTAGAAAAAAGATTCAAATATTATAATATTGTAATTCCAGCCATGTTTAAGTCAATTAACGTAGATACAAAGAACTTTGAAATAATAAAAGGATCAACATTTCAAAAAAATGCAGAATATTTCTATGATGTTTTAAGAATGTCTACAGAAGCAACTGTACATGATACAAGAAAAGCAGGTTCTGAAGTAGTAAAGCAATCTGAAAATCCAAAATTAGCAGGATTAATTTATCCAATAATGCAAGCCTTAGATGAAGAATATCTTAATGTAGATATCCAATATGGTGGCCTAGACCAAAGAAAAATCTTTATGTTTGCCAGAGAGTATCTCCCAAAAATTGGTTATAAAAGAAGGATTGAAATAATGACGCCAATAATTCCTGGATTAATAGGAGAAAAAATGAGCGCATCAAAAGAAGAATCAAAAATAGATCTTCTTGATTCAGAAGAAATTGTTAACCAAAAAATAAACAAAGCTTACTGCCCGATTGGTGTAATAGAAGGAAATGGGATAACTAATTTTATTAAACACGTAATTATGATAATTAAAGAAGATAATAATGAAGAATTTATAATAGAAAGACCCCAAAAATTTGGTGGCAATTTAACATATAAAAAATACGAAGATCTAGAAAAAGACTATAAAACTAAGAAAATTCATCCAGTTGACTTAAAAAATGCTTTATCAAAAGAACTAAATTTATTGCTTAAATCAATTAGAGACTCTATTAAAGGTAAAGAAAACCTAGTAAAAGAAGCCTATCCTACTTAAATCCACAATATTTATAAATTTTTACATTATCACTTTTATGACTAGGGGTGTTTAACACACTCTAAGCTAATTCTTAGAGTCTAAAAATGGACGATAAAAAACTAACTAAACTATCTATAATAGTATCAATATTAGGACTAATTTTAGTATATTACGCAAGTATAAAGATAGAAATAAAATCCTATGATATATCTCAAATTGACAAATCTATGTTAGATAAAGATGTCAAAATTACTGGAAAGATTACCAATATTGTAAAAACAAAAACAGTACTAATTTTAAATGTTAAAGACGAAAGTGCTTCAATAACTGCAGTTTCATTTGATCCAGGAGATATAAATTTAAAAGAAGGTCAAGAAATAGAAGTAACTGGTAAAGTTGCTTTATATAAAAACAAACTGGAGATAATATCGGATTCTATTAAGGGAATAAATGATTGACATTATTTTAGCTGTAATAATAGGGTCTATTTTAGGAATTTTTACAGGCATTATTCCAGGTATTCATGTAAATTTACTTGCAGTGATTATCATAGCATTAAGTCCATTATACGCAAATCTTCTGAGTCCAATAGTAATAGCAGTTTTTATTTTATCTATAGCAGTTTCTCACACATTTTGTAAAGCAATTCCTGCAACATTCATAGGAGTAGCAGAAGAAGATACAATATTTAATTTATTACCTAGTCACCAAATGTTAATGCAAGGTAAAGGTTATGAAGCAGTAAAACTAACTATTATTGGATCAATCTTAGGTGCCTTAATTATTGTATTAGTATCACCTTTATTAATAATTTATACAGAAACATTCTACAATTTAATAAAAACAGCAATACCCTATTTGCTTATCATATCCAGTTTATTCTTAATATACAAAGAAAAAAACAAGGCGTGGGCCTTAGCAATATTTATAATAAGCGGAATTTTTGGTATTTTAACTTTTAATGTTCCAAATATTAAAGAAGTTTTGCTCCCATTATTATCAGGCCTATTTGGTTTAAGCGCTTTATTATTAAGTTTAAAGGATCAAATAAAAATACCTAAACAAATAATAAACAAAGACAAAATTAAAGATTTATTATTAACAAAATCAATAGGCCTGGGAATTCTAGCATCAATATTAGTAGGCTTTCTTCCTGGTTTAGGATCAGCACAAAGTGCAGCATTAGCAACATCCATATCTAAAAAAAATTCTACTAAATCTACTTTAGTTATACTAGGCTCTATAGACACGATAATAATGATTTTAAGTATAATTGCATTTTATACAATAGAAAGAGCAAGAAGTGGGGCAGTAGTTGCAATTTCTAGAATCGTTCCGACATTTTCCATTAGTCAAATAATCCTATTTATGGGCATTATATTAATTAGTTCAGGCATATGCTCAATAATTACACTTTATCTCACAAGATTTATTGCAAATAAAATTTATAAAATAAATTATAAAAAAATAGTAATTATAGTTTCATTATTTATAATTGCATTGGTAGCTGTAATATCTGGTCCTTTAGGCTTATTTATTCTTACAATATCTACAATTATAGGAACACTCCCAATTTTTCTTAAAGTAAGTAGAAGTCAATTAATGGGTTGTTTAATTATTCCAGTAATAATTTATTTAATTTAATTGTGTATTAAACCACTTAACTAATCCTTCTTGTCTCTCCTTATCTTTACCAAAAGTACTTTCTATCCTCATTTTTGTTATTTCCAAAGTTTGTTTTAAATAATTAGATAGATTATATTTAGAAGCTAATTCTAAACTAGGTTCTAAATATTTAACAATAGTACCTTCTGATACTGTAAATAAAATTCTATTTCCACATTTTAAACAAACACCTATTAAAGGAGGCCTCCTATATTTTTCATTACATTTAACACACCTAAACTGCTGCATAGAAAATTGTCTTAAATTACCTTTAATATCTCTAATGAAATGCCTTTCAATTAATAATTTAGCAACCTCGTCTTCATTTACAGCCCTTATTCTTTCTGCCAAATCCATTTGGCCCCTTACTTTGTCCATCATAGTCTCTAAATATTTATATGCACTAATTCTAACACTATCATTTATATCCCCCACATTATGAGTAAATCCCATATTATAATACTCTGATTCCGTATTTAATTTATCTGCCATTCTCTCAATTTTAACTTGCCAGGGCTGTTTATATTCAGAAGCAGCTTCGTAAAGCTCTAAAGGATATGTCCAAGCAGTATCTACATCTAATATTTGTTCATCTACTTCACTAGGTATTAATTTAGAAGTTAATACTAAAGGTGCATCTTGAGTAGAGCCTCTGTGTGCAGGTAAATAATGTCTTGAAAAATTTATTAGGGTATCTAATAATAACATACAACAAGTTTCATCGCCGTCACATTGTTTAGCTATTATTCCATTTGCAATTACGTTATGATGGCCGGGTACATTAAGACAATAAGTAGTTTCCTCACTTAATTCAGTTAATCCTACTATTTTTAAATAAGCATATTCGTTATCATGTTCTATTTTCATACCTTTTGGTTTAATGTTTCTTAAGACTTCTCTTAATATCCCCCTCTTCTCACGAGAAATAAAATTGATATAGTTATAAAATCTGTAACAGAAATTAGAAGGGATTATAATTTTAGTAGACTTAAATTTTGGTACTTTTTTACGCTTTCTTAAATAAAATTGTCTAAGTGTTTTTCCTGGTAACCTATCTGATTCGTACTTCCTTAAATAAATACCAAACCGTGAAAATGCGAATTCTAAGTCATTAATTAATCCTATACTAACTGTATCACAGCTTACTCTTAAATCAGTTAAACTTACCGATCCATCTCCTTCAAAATACGCACTTAATAAATAAGCCAATTTTTCTTTTGGTAAATTTAAGAAAATATTTGGAATTCTTTTACCATGTGCCCTATCCCCAACTTTCAATATATTTGTAAATAACTCGTAAAACAATCTACTAGAATAAGTTAACCTTTTCTGGCCACCAACCCCCACAGGATTTAAACCAAATTTATTAAATATTAGGTTTTTTACGTAATTTCTTAATCTATCTTCATGAATAGCAAAGTCTACTTGATAAAAACTTTTATTTCCTTTATTGCATCTAGAAAATCCTTCTGCAATATAGAATCCTATAATTATGAGTAAATCCTTATCAACCTTAATTTTAGCAGGGAATTCCACAAAACTTCTTTTTATTGATAATTTTCTAACTTTCGGAAGATCTTCCCAATCATTCCCAAAGTATTTTAAAAGTCTATCAATCAATTTAATAGGAAAGCTATCTCTATGAATGTAGTTTTTTAAATTTTCTTGTTTAATTTCAAATAATTTGTAGAACTTTTTAGAGCCTGTTTCTTTAATACGCTTTTGTACATAATCCCTTACATGTTTAACCATAGTTATATCTGATTCTTTAAAGTAGCCTTCACAATCAATAAAATCAATTTTATTAATATTTATATCAAAATTATAAGGTACAATTAATTGATTCCCTACTTTAAGGCTGCATGCCTTTTTTTCCTGAATATTTTTGCCATACACATAAAACTTATGATTGGGAGTGACTTTTAACTTCCTACCATTTTCAAGTTTTATCTCTAAGAGTTCGGTTGGTGTATGTTTAGTAAACCATTTTATAGGCATAGTATCTATTTTCTTGGTGTCTATATTATAAGCCAAAGTTTGGTAGATATTAACATCCTTAGCAAACGTACCAAAACTATCAACAATTTTATTTGGTTTCAAATTTTCAACAAATTCTCCTATTTTGACATTACTCCACGAGTTTCCATCATAAATCGGTATGTTTGTGTCATAGCTAAAACAATCTCTTCTTTGTGCTGCATGCCACATAAAATTTGCAAAAACAGCTTGTGCTTTTATAAATCCAATAATTCTTCCTAAAATACCTGCGCTAGTATGTGGAGCTAAACCCATAACTACATGACCAATCAAATCATCTTTAGATTTTAAATTATAAAACCTGGGCAAATCATAAACCCTTTCTAACATATCATCAATATAGTTTGCAACTCTTAAAAAAACTGTATCTGCACCCTCATCACCTGATTCAGGACAAGAAGGTAACACAATATCTTGGGGCATAAGTTCTAATAATTGGTCATCATTAACTAAATCATTTTCAAAAATATCATTAGTATAACCTAACTCTTTTAATTTTTTAATGCTAGTCCCTATTTCTTTAGGTTTAAAGTGAGTCATGGGCATTTCAGTCATATCATATCTTATAGTACCATCTTTGTTAACATAAAGATCATATGTTGCCCTTAAGATGCCCTTAATTAAATTTTCGGGGATGTGTTCTTTATTAGAGGTCCCCCTAACACCTTTTATCAAAGCAGGAGTATTTTTCATGTTAAGTTTCCTAATTGCACATTTAAAATAATAATCAATATCAATTTTCATAGATTTAAATGCAAAACATTCGCCATGATTAACCCCAGACCTATCAGTTATGTTACAGATATTACTCTCAATAACCTTATCACATTTCTTACAATAAAATTTTTTTTCTGTAGGTTTATCGCACTTCTCACATAAAGGATAAATTGTTTCTTTATTACAATTATTGCAAAAATAAATAGAAAATTCCCCAGTAACTTGTTTCCTATTAATAGACTCTTGTAAGCTTCTTAGTCTATCCCCCTCAGTACCCACAGGAAACAACATATGGGGGCTTCCAGTCAATTTTCTTAACTTAGCTTTTTCAGGTCTACCCATTCTAGCACCAACAAAAGTGCCAGATTTATCTTTAATCATAGCATTACTTAATTTATTAACAGTAGTCAAGCTTTTATCTTCATAATTAGAAAAAATTGATTCATTATAACTTAATTCTTTATCAAAAAAACCAAGATTGACCATTAATGCTTCTGCCCATTCTCCATCAATAGAAACATTTTCGTTAAATAAACATTTATGTGGAACCCCTATTAACTCTAATGCCCTTTTTGATGTATAATCATCTTCTGTTACTAAAGGCAATATAATCTTACTGTCTTCTCTTTTAACAGAAGATCTTTCAATCCATTTAAGCAGATTAAGTAAATCTTTATTTTTAATTTCATTCCAATAGAATATATATCTTGGATGTAGTGGGATCTTAAAAATATTAGATAACTTTAATACATCCATTAACTCAATTTTTGTATTTATTGGTTTAGATACCAATTTATTAATCAAATCTTTATGCAACCCAGATTTAATAGAAATATTTTCAATTCCATCTGCAGCCTTTAATAGTTCTTTAATCCACCATTCTTCACAGTAGCCAACAGGAACTAATATATGTGCCCTATTTAGAAATTCCCCATAGTTTATTAGAATATCACCTAGATATAATATTTCTTTACATTTACCCCTTAATTCTTTTGATTGTTCAACAGTTTCAACATAAACCACATCACCATTATCCAACTTAATTATTGGCCCGTTAATATCTGTTACAGGAGTAATAGCAGTACTTTTCCCAGGTCTTTCATACTTTAATTGTGTACCTACTGCAATATAATCATTTAATAAATACATAGTACATGGATGGATACTAAGGGCAGCAAATCCTGAAAATCTTGATTTTCCATATCTAACTCTAAAACCCCCACTTGCGGAAGGCTGGCTCACTACAGGTCTACCAGCAACAATATCCTTAATAAACGTGTAATCCTTCCGAATTTTTACACCATCATCAGTAGCTTGCTTGCTCTTTGATTTTATTTTTTTTTGTAATTCAATAAAATCCCCTAAGAAATTCCAATCTTGCATACCAAAATCATTTCCCCATTTAGACAATTTATCATAAATTTTAGGGGCTTTTTGGCATAAACATTCTGCAATAACCAAACAAAATCCATTTCTTATTCTATTAGTACCTACTCTATCAAGGTCCTTATAATTACTAACCTCGTATTTCTCACTGGGGTCTCCAGAAATTTGAACAGGTAAATTTTTACACATAAAGGTTATTTCTTCTTCACTCGGGAAATATTGTAGATTTGTAACTTTTTCATGATAATCCAAACATTCAATGTAAGATCTTCTAATTTCATCTTCTGTAGGATCATATTTGTCATAACCAAAACTTTTTCTAACATAATCTGCAATTAAAACAGAAACACTTGCACCAGTTCCACCTGCACTTCTGATAGGCCCAGAATAAAACAAACAAAAATATTCTTTTTGGTTATCTTTCCTTTTAAAAAATTTAAGTTCAACAAACCCTTCTAAGGGACTGGATACAACCCCACTCGTAGCATATGCAAACCCAGTTCTTATGCCTATTTCCATTGCTTCTTTTTCATCTTTAAATTTACAAAATTTTTGTTGTGCAACTTCTAAAGCAATTTGAAGTGCAACTCTCCAGTCTAACTTATTATACTCTTTTTCTAACTCTTGAATTCTATAAGAAACACCAGTCCCCCTAATTTGTGGAGCAACCACACTGATTAATCCCTCAACTCTTTGTGCCATATTCTCTGCAATAGGTATTTCAACATCATTAACTGGATCGATACCTTTTTTTCTAGCAGTTCTAGCAACATTATATACTCGGTTCATCTCATTTTTCAAATTATCAAAATAACCATCATACCTACCCATGCTTGTCAAACCTCATTATCTTTATTTCCCTAGTTTTTAAATTAATTATAGGTACTTTACAAGGATCGGGATTGTTTCCTGTTTTTTCTTGAAAATCTGTTTTAGATTCCCAACAAGAACAGTTCACTAATGTTACATTATTATATCTGCTAACATCAGATCTATGCATATCCCCACTAACAATGATATCAGGGATTTTATCAATAACTAAAAAATCATTATTAATATCGGGGATTAATAAAGAAGAGCCATGGGAGGGGGCTAAATGTCTCTTCTGTAATAAAAATTTAAGTATAATCCCAGGATTATCTCTTGCTTTTTCTTGCCTTAATCTATCTACATTGTCCACATAATAATGAAAACTAGCACCATGATACATCAGTATATTAAAACCTTCAAAATTTTCTGATGAATGTATATTAATTAAACAAGGATTTGTTACTAACAATAAATTTTCAATTTCATAAAGATTAGGAGCATAATCCTTAACAGGAGGTGGCTGTGGCTCTGCAACCCGTGTAGCATCATGATTTCCAGGGCACATTACTACTTTAATATCACTTCTTATTAGTCTTAAGTAATTGGCTAACTCCTTATATTGTTCTTTAATATCACTTATTTCTAATTCTTCCTCTTGACGTGGGTATACCCCAACTCCTGCAACAGTGTCTCCAATAATTAACAAATACTTAACTTTTTTAGCAATATCTTTTTGTGTATTGTTCCCATAATGTCCATTCAACCACTCTATAAAGGTATTAAACTCGTCTTTCAAAAATTTTTGACTCCCCACATGTATGTCCGAGATAAATGCAACATAAACATCATCATCGCATTTCTTTAAATTATTATTAATAGGAATTTCTGGAAAATAAATATTATCAACAAACAAAAAATTGTTACTAAAATCTCCAACTACCCCAATAACTTCATCAAAAACTACATCACCCACAATATTTGTTAAGTTTTGTTTATTTTTACTTAAAATACATGTAACATGACCACTCGGGTCTTCTAAAGTAACCAAAGTATTATTATTCTTAGTTATGGACTTATCAAACACAAGTCCTATAACAGAAACTTTTCCCTTAACATAGCTAAGCTTATTTATAGAAACGGTATTGTTTAAACTAGGTCTTTGAATTAATATATTTTTGATCATATTATATCTAGAATTATAATATTTGACAAAATCTTGAACTGTTTTTTTACCACCACTTAAATTAAAAGATTTGAGGACAACAACATTATTTGTTTTTGTTTCCTCATCCCCATGAGTATCTAAATCTTCAAAATCACTATACATATCCTTATTATATTCATTTTTTGTTTTGAAAACAGATCCATCTAATACTTCTAAAAAAGTATTATAAATATTGTTTTTGTTTCCCCTCTCATTATCCACCTTAGATTTTTCGTATTCTAACCAATTTAAGTCAACCTCAGAATCAGATTGTCTAATAATTTCAACTAATTTATCATCAACAACCAAAGGTATAGAACTTCCTTGTAATTTTAATTTAAATAAATTTAATATTTTATTAAAATCCTCTTTTGTTATTTTATTAATAATAGAGGGGCTTATAAGTATATTATTATGAAATGCCTCATCAATAATTTGTTCTTTTATTTCATCATCCATCATACCCCTAGGCCACTCCTTAAAATCTGATTAATAACAGGTATACTAGAAGGAGGTATTGCTAAACTTATCTCCCGTGTCCTACCATATCTACCTTTACTTACAACTTTTGCATTAATTATTCCTAACATATCAAGTTCTGCGATTATATCACTTACTCTTCTTTGTGTTAATGGTTTTAAACCACATTTTTCGCAAATATCTTTATAATAATTATAAATATCTCCAGTAAAAATAGAATTATTACTTTGGAGTGCATAAGTAAATATACTTAATAAAGTTGCTTGAAATTGTTTAGGTTGTGTTTTAATGGTGTCTAGTATCCTATCTCTATCAATTTTTTCTTCGGCTTCGTCAATATGCTTAATTTTTATAGAAGTTTCATTGGCCCTTTCTGCTAATTCCCCAGCAACCCTTAATAATTCTAATGCCCTCCTCGCATCACCATGTTCTCTAGCAGCGTAAGCAGCACATTTTTCTATCACACCTTCTACTATTACACCATCTCTAAATGCTTCTTTCGATCTTTGTTTAAGTATTTCTTGTAACTGTATTGCATTATAGGGAGAAAATACAATCTCTTCTTCAGATAAAGAAGACCTAACCCGAGGATCCAAATTATCAGTAAATTTTAAATCATTAGAAATTCCAACTAATGAAATTTCAGAACTTTTTAATTCAGTACTTAACCTAGTCAAATTGTATAATATTTCATCTCCAGCTTTTTTAACTAATTGATCAATTTCATCCAAAATAATAACAACTAGTTTCTTTGAATTTTTTAAATAATTTACAAATAATCTATAAACTTCCTCCGTAGGCAATCCTGTAGCAGGAACTTCTAAACCAAATTCTCTAGAGATTTGTGCGATTAGTCTATATTCTGTATCAGCTACCCTTTTTAATTTACAATTAATATAATACATACCAAAAGAAATATTTTTCTTATTTGCAACATCAATCATCTGTTCCATAACATATTTTACAGAGAGGGTTTTTCCAGTACCTGTTTTTCCATATAAAAACAAATTACTTGGTTTTTCCAACTTTAATGCAGGTGCTAAAATACTTGCAATTTGTTTTATTTGTTCTTCTCTATGGGGGATAGTACTAGGAGTATAACTAGATTGTAAAACTTTTTTGTTAATAAACAAAGGTTCTTTTGTTAGATAATTTTCAAAAAAATTATTTAACCCCTTATTTATCATAAAATTTTATTTATAAATTTGTTTTTAAGTATTATTATGCTATAGAATACACAGACACTTACATTTCCACTGGAAAATCAAATTTTAAAAAATTCACCTTCATTTCCTATAGAACTCATCTTAAGTAACAACAATGAAATATTATTATAAAGAAGTATAAAATATTATATATAGTATAGAATAGAAAAATTTAAAAGGTAAAATATAATAAAAATAATAATTAAGACGGCAAATATTTATATGTTATTTAAAGTTTTATAAAATTTAAAATTATAATTTAAAATTATTTATTTAAATACATTAAAAAAATATAAAAATAAGTAAAAATAGTAATTTTCCTTTTCCATAAGAAAAAATATCAAAAATTTATTTCCATAAGAAACAAAGGTGGGTGGGTTGATTATAATAAATAAGAATTTACTACTTAATAATAAATAAGATATAATATTTTAAAAATTAAGTAGTAATAAAATAACTATAAAAATAAAGAAAAATTTATAAATAAGATATGACTCTTAGTTATTAAGGTAATTAAAAATGGCTGATGAAGATAAAAAATATTCAAAACAAATTTTAGGTAAAACTGTTGTAAGTAAAACAGGAAAAAAATTCGGAGAAGTAGGTAATATAAGCTTCGAAACAAGATCTGGAGAATTAATTCAAATTGTATTAAAAAATCCAACTGGCTTTATAGAAGGTTTGGATCTGGAAAAAGACTCTCAAGGAAATTTAATGATACCTTTTAGTGCAGTTATGGCTATTGGTGATTTTGTTGTGGTGGCAGAGGAAGACATAATCTAAACTTTTTTATATACTTCTATCTTATCTAAGATATGGAAAATTTAACACTATTTAAATCAACTAAGGAAATAAAAGTCCCTCCTAAATTAATAGACCAAGTCATAGGTCAAAAACATGCTATAGAAATAGTAAAAAAAGTAGCTAAACAAAGAAGGCATGTTTTATTAATTGGGGAGCCTGGTACTGGAAAATCGATGATAGGCCAAGCATTAACAGAACTTCTTCCAAAAGAAGATTTAGTTGATATAATATCTTTACCCAATCAAATTGATGAAAATGTGCCTTTAATTAGAACCTTACCAAGAGGTAAGGCTAATGAATTGATTAATAAAGCAAAATTATCAACATTAAATTATTTTAAGGGCCAAAACATATTATTTTACATTCTAGTTATATTTGCTATTATATCTCCATGGTGGATTAGAAAAGAATATGGGGATGTGATGGCGGCAGCTTCGTTAATAAGCTCAATGATTTTCATAGCAGCCCTATCTTTATTTATTAATTTAAGTAGGCGATCTAAACTCAACGAAAAAACATCAATCCCAAAATTATTAATTGATAATTCACTAACAAAAAAATCTCCTTTTATTGATGCAACAGGAGCTCACGCAGGAGCCTTACTGGGGGATTGCCTTCACGATCCGTTACAATCTGGGGGTCTTGGAACACCTTCTTTTGAAAGATTAGTTCCTGGAATGATTCATAGGGCAAATGGGGGTGTCTTATTTATAGACGAAATTGCAACATTAAAATCTCATTCACAACAAGAATTACTTACTGCAATGCAAGAAAAGAAATATCCTATAACTGGTCAAAGTGAAAGATCTTCAGGAGCAATGGTAAGATCAGAACCAGTACCTTGTGATTTTATCTTACTAGCTGCAGGAAATCTTGAAACAGTTAAAAATATGCATCCTGCACTAAGATCAAGAATAAGAGGTTACGGTTACGAAGTTTATATGAATAATACGATGGAAGATACAGTAGAAAATAGAAATCAATTAGTTGTTTTTATTGCACAGGAAATCAAAAAAGACGGAAAAATTCCACACTTTTCTTATGAAGCGGTACAAGAAATAATTCAAGAAGCAAAAAAAATGTCAGGTAGATCAAATAAATTAACATTAAGATTAAGAGAATTAGGTGGTTTAATTAGGGCGGCAGGAGATGTTGCTTCAGAAGAAAATTCTAATCTTGTTTATAATAAACATATTATAAAAGCAAAAAAATTGGCAAAACCACTAGAACAACAACTGGCAGATAAATACATAGAAGAAAAAAAAGACTATGAAGTTATAATTACACAAGGCTATAAAGTTGGAAGAGTAAATGGTCTAGCTGTAATAGGTATAGGTTCCTCACTTTCTGGAATTGTTCTTCCAATAGAGTCAGAAGTTACTCCTGGTGGTAAAAAAGCAGAATTTGTAGCTACTGGAAAACTAGGAATTATAGCCAAAGAAGCAATAAAAAATGTTTCTGCTATAATATTAAAATTATTTGGAGAAGATATTAAAGAAAAATATGATATTTATATTCAATTCTTACAAACAACAGAGGGTGTTGAAGGAGACTCTGCTTCAATTGCTGTAGCTACAGCAATAATATCTGCTTTAAAACAAATTCCAATAAGGCAAGACACAGCTATGACAGGATCATTAACAGTAAGGGGGGAAGTTTTAGCAGTAGGTGGGATAACCCAAAAAGTGGAGGCAGCAATAAATGCAGGCATAAAAAGAGTAATAATCCCCAAATCAAACGAGAAAGATATAATAATCCAAAAAGACCAATTAAGTAAGATTAAGATTATTCCTGCTTCAGATATTATAGAAGTTTTAAAAGAAGCATTAGACTGGTCAAAAAATAAACCTCTCTACAATTTAATACTTAAAAAAAGAAAGTTTAAATAATATTAACTTTACTTTATTTCTAATGGATATTTTTGTAGACAAAATTAGTGAATTTATTTCTCAAACAATAAATTTAGATAAAAATGAAGTATCTAAACTAATAGAAGTCCCACCAGAGAGCAAATTTGGAGATTATTCTTTTCCTTGTTTTACATTATCTTCTAAATTAAAAAAGAATCCTTTAGATATTTCACAAGAAATAAAAAATAAAATAAATCCTATTTTATTTGAAAAAATAGATTTGAAAGGACCTTATGTAAATTTTTTCCTAGACAAAGATTTTGTTGCTAAGACAGTTATAAATAAAGGGAAAACTATAGTTGTAGATATGTCATCTCCAAACATTGCTAAACCTTTTGGGATAGGCCATCTAAGATCAACTATTATTGGTAATTCACTAAGACATTGTTTTACTTCTCAAGGGTATAAAGTAATAAGAATTAACCATTTGGGGGATTGGGGGACCCAATTTGGTAAACTAATAATTGCATTCAAAAAATGGGGTAACACAAATGCATTAAAAAAAGACCCTATTAAATATATGTACAAACTCTATATTAAGTATCACCAATATGCAGAGAAACATACAGAAATAGACTCAGAGGCAAGATTATGGTTTAAAAAATTAGAAGATGGTGATAAACAAGCCATTTCTATCTGGAAGAATTTTAAAGAATTAAGTTTAAATGATTTTCAAAAAATATATGACTTACTTGGTGTAGAATTTGAATCTTATTCGGGAGAGGCATTTTATAATAATAAAATGGGCATCATAATTAAGGGGCTAAAAGTAAAAAATTTATTGATTAAAAGTGAAGGTGCTACCATTGTGGATTTAAGCAATTTTAATTTACCACCTGCACTAATTCAAAAAAGTGATGAAGCCACTTTATATATTACAAGAGACCTGGCAGCAGCAATTTACAGATATGATAAATACAAATTTGACAAAATGATTTATGAAGTTGGGGCTGAGCAGAAATTACATTTCCAACAACTCTTTAAAGTTCTAGAATTAATGGGTTGTCAATGGTTTAAAGATTGTTTTCATATTTATCATGGCCTTTATCTAGATCAGGATAAGAAGAAATTAGCAACTAGGAAAGGAAAAACTATATTTATGGAGGACATATTGGAAGAATCAATTAATAAAGCAAAAAAAATTATTAATAAAAAAAATCCGAATCTAAAGAATAAAGATTTAGTAGCAAAAGATATTGGTGTAGGTGCAATAATATTTGGTGATTTATCCAATGACAGAACAAATGACATAATTCTTAATATAAATAAATTTTTGAGTTTTGATGGTGAAACAGGGCCGTATATTCAATATACTCATGCACGGGCATGTAGTATTCTTAGAAAATACAAATCCAATTTTGATTTTAATATTAAGACATCATTATTAAAAGAAGACTTAGAAAAATCATTGTTATTATTGATTTCTAAATATTCTCAAGTAATAGAGAAGACAATAAATTCATTTAAACCTAATATCCTTGCAAGATACCTTCTTGATTTAAGTCAATTATTTAATGAGTATTATCATAAATTCAAAATTATCCAAGACGATAAAGAATTGGAAAAAAGCAGGATTGCAATTGTTTATTCTATAATAATAGTACTTTCTGATGGTTTATCCTTGTTAGGTATTAATTCACCTAAAGAAATGTAAATCAAAACACAACATTTATAAATTAATCTATCATAAAATCTCTATGGGAATAATAGGTTTTAATTTTGATAATATAGTAGCAGAAAGAACAAAAAAACCAGAAGGTAATATAAATATAAAACAAAAAATAGGTATCACAGAAATAACTTTAGAAAAACTTCCACTTAATAAGGAAGAAGAAGTCTTAAAGTTTAATTTTGAATTTTTAGTTGATTATGAACCAGAATTTGCAAAAATACACATAAAAGGTCATGTTTTATCACTAGAAGAGCCAAAAATAAATAAAGAAATCCTTGATAAATGGAAAAAATCAAAAAAAGTAAGCCAAGATATGTTGGAAGATGTTTTCAATGTAATTGTTTCTAAATGTACAATAAAAGCCCTTTCAATATCCCAAGATATAAATATTCCACCTTTAATTCCATTACCAAGAGTTCAACCAACCCAAAAACCACAAGAATATATAGGTTAGACTAAATTTTTTATCTTTCCAAAATTATATATTTTATCCCCTACAACAAATACTTCAAAGTTTTCAATAGAAACTTGTAAAAATGGACTTAAAAATTTTTCATTTAGTACATCAGTACCTTCACTTAATGGATTAAAACTAGGCATAACAATTAATACTTTATCTTTCCACTTCCCCTTTATAAAACATTTATACTTTTCATTTTTAGAACCTTCTCTCAATAACACTGATGGATGTTCATGCCCAATAATAACAATTTTTTTAGTCGTTGCTTCTGCAGGTATAAAATCACCATGTAATATAATAATGTCATTAACAATAACAAAATAACTTGTTTTATACCCTTTAGAATCTAGCATTTGCTTCATAATATAATCATGATTCCCAATAACAATTTCAACATCACAATACTCCTTTAAAAATTCAATTAAAGAATAAACATCATTCCATTCTTGTTTATTAATCCTGGAAAATTCATGTTTTATGTCACCATTTATAATTATTTTTTTTACTTCAGATTCTTTAAGTATTTTTTTTATATTATCCTTGATAGTATTAAACTGAGATTTTGGTATTAATATTCCTTGATCAATTAAAGAATTTTCTAACCCTAAATGTAAATCTCCAATAATAAGAATTTTTTTATCCTTAAGATACAAAGATAAATGTATTATCTCAATACCTTTTGATATACATACCATAATTATTTTACTCTAATATCTATATTGTGAAATCTTCCAACTTCTTCACAAGTTTTACAAGAATTAATATTCCTACATCTTTCTTGAGAAAGCTCTTTATCTAGATTCATCTTTAACAAAAAATCCTTCATAGAAGAAACAACTATATTAACATTAATATCAGAAATTTGATTATCAGATCTTAAGTGATCATTAATTATTGCTTCAATTTTTCTTAAGTCTTCATGTACTAAAAATACCGAAACATTATGTTTGCCTGCCATGATAAACCCATTTACAAAAAAAGAACAAGATGATAATCTATTTAGTATCTCATTTGCATCACTAGCAGTAAAATCTACTCTAGCTAAAAAAAGATTACTTTTATTAAAATCAGTCCCTACATCAAAAGATAAAACTCCTTTTTTCTTTAACCTTTGGACTCTAAAATTTATTGATGGTTGACTAATATTTAACTTATTAGCAATTTCCGCTTGAGAAATTTCAGGATTTTGCATAAATAATGACATTATAATAACATCTTTTTCGTCAAGTCCTAGTTTATCATTTATCATAAAAGTATATAACTATTCCAATTTATAAATATTTCTATTATTAATAGCAAAATTTATAAAAATATATATAAATTATAAGCATAAAGTTTATATATTATTAGTAACTCTTAATATATAAGTAATGGAGGTAAAAATGGAACAAGTTTCTAGTTTAATTTCAAAGGACACAACTATAGGGGATATAGTAAAGAATTACCCTCAAACAATTCAAATATTGCAAGAAAACGGAATACAATGTGTTGGGTGCCATATTTCTCCTTATGAGACAATAGAACAAGGATTTAAAGGCCATGGTAAAACAGAAGAAGAGATTAATATAGTATTAAATAAGATAAATAGTATGATTAAAGACTTTAAGTATAGCAATCTAGAAGAAATTAATTTTACGGATAAAGCAGTTCAAAAATTTGGAGAGATAAAAGCAAAAGAAAGTAAAGAAGATTCATTCTTAAGACTTCAAGTTATGCCTGGTGGTTGTGCAGGTTTTAAATATGATTTTTCCTTTGATTCAAATAAAAATCAAGAAGATATAACAATAAATAAAGGAAACCTAAAAATTTTAATAGATAAAGATACAATTAATTTTATTAAAGGTGCAAAAGTAGACTACCTAGAGTCATTACAAGAAACTGGATTTAAAATATCCAATCCAAATGCACAATCAACATGTGGATGTGGCAGCTCATTTGGCTAATGACACTTGCAACCCATGAATTGGAATTCAGCAGATCAATGTTTGATCATTACAATACAGAAAAAAATATCTTTAAGTCTTTGCCAGGATTAACAGTAGAATTAGTAAAAAAAATATCTAAAGATAAAAACGAACCAGAATGGATGTTAAAAAAAAGACTTAAGGGGCTCGAATTATTTAATAGAACCTTAATTCCTAAATGGGGGCCTGATTTAAGTAAACTAGACTTAACTAAAATTTCATTTTATATTAGACCCGATGCCAAAAAATCTGAGAGCTGGGACTCAGTGCCAGAAGATATAAAAAAAACTTTTGACAGGTTAGGTATTCCAGAAGCAGAAAAAAAATACTTAAGTGGCGTTGGGGCTCAATATGACTCAGAAATAGTTTACCATAATTTGAAAAAAGAATGGGAAGAAAAAGGGGTTATATTTGAAGACTGCGACACTGCACTACAAAAATATCCAGAATTAGTAAAAAAATATTTTATGACAAAATGTATTCCTATAAACGATCATAAGTTTATTATGCTTCATACTGCAGTTTGGAGTGGTGGCACATTTATTTATATTCCCAAAAATGTTAAAGTTACAATACCTTTGCAAGCATACTTTAGAATGAATGCTAAACAAGGTGGCCAATTTGAACATACTTTAATTATTGCGGATGAAGGATCAGAAGTTCATTACATTGAAGGATGCTTTACAAAAGGAAACCTTGTTACTTCTAATCCCGATTACAAAGGGATTGAAGAGATTAAGGGGCATCAGAAAGTCCTTACCAGTGAAGGCGAATTTAAGACAACAAAAGACATTCAAGAAATGCCATATTCTGGTGATCTTTACACAATTGAAGTTTATGGAGACTCAACACAGAAAATTGAAGTTACCCCTGAACACCCTTTCTTGTATGTAGATAGAGCAAGAAAACGCGATCGAAATAAAATATTTATCCCTAGATGGAACATGCCGTTGTTTTTCAAGAAAAAAGACTATCTGTGTGCACCAATTAATAAAGAAGTAAAAACAAATACGTATTATGAGTTTGAGATTGTAAAAGGAAATAATAAAGGAGTTTGGGAAAAGAAGAAAATCAATGTTCCTTTAACAGATGAATTTTTCCGACTGGTAGGCTATTATCTTGCAGAAGGAAGTGTGAGTAGCAATTCTTATCTTAATTTTTCTTTTAACATCAATGAAAAAGAGTATATTGGGGATGTCAAACAGTGTCTGAAAAAAGTATTTGGAGTGACGAAGACACTTGAAATGGTTCATAAAAAAAATAATGGAGTATCAGTTGTCGTTTGCTCTGTTGAACTTGCAAGAATTTTCAAACAACTTGGAGACAAGTGCGACAAAAAAGCATTATTGTCATGGATGATATATGAAACAAAAGAGCATCAACAAGAAATTCTTAGAGGCTGGTTCAGAGGAGATGGAAACTATTACAATAAAAGATTAGAAAAAAGCGGATGGCTTAAAGAATCCTTACGAATAAACACCACTTCTGAAAAACTTGTGAGACAAATGCGCGATGTTGCGTTGCGTCTTGGTGTTGTTGCTTTTATTAACGCGCATGAACGCAGTCATGAAGGGAGAAGAACCATGTTTACTCTAGGCTTTACTGGTGAACATATGGTAAAAGCTGGAGAACTTCTCGGCATTAAAATAAAAGAAAAAGTTCATGGAAAAAAACGTGCATCCATGTTTGGCATTGACGAAAACTTTGCATATTTGCCAATAAAAACTGTCGCGAAAAAAATAGTTATTGATGTTCCCGTGTATAATTTTAGTGTCGAAGATCATGAAACATACACTGTTGGTGGCGTTGCTGTTCATAATTGCTCCGCCCCGCAATATGGTACAAGTTCTTTACATGCAGGTTGTGTTGAAATTTTTGTTCATAAAAACGCAAGAGTAAGATATAGTAGCGTAGAAAATTGGAGTAAAAATACTTTTAATTTAAACACAAAAAGAGCAATAGTTTACGAGAATGGAATAATGGAATGGGTTAATGGAAATATGGGTTCTTGCACAACTATGCTTTACCCATGTTCTATACTTGCAGGAAGAGGTGCAAAAACAGAAATGTTGGGGATTGCTTATGCAGGAAATAATCAAAATCAAGATACAGGTTCTAAAGTAATACATACAGCTCCTGATACAACATCAACAATAAGATCAAAAAGTATAAGCAAAGATGGGGGCATTTCTTCATACAGAGGTTTTGTAATGGTAAATAAAGGGTCTACTAATGCAAAATGCAATGTTATCTGTGATGCTTTAATATTAGATAATAAGTCAAAATCTAATACATATCCTTCAATGAAAATTTTAGATAATTCATCTACTGTAACTCATGAAGCAACAGTGGGTAAAATAAGCGAAGAAAAAATTTTCTATCTAATGTCTAGAGGCTTAACAGAGGAGCAAGCTATAAAAATGGTAGTTTCCGGTTTTATAGAACCTATATTAAAAGAGTTACCATTAGAATATGCTGTAGAATTGAATAAATTAATCCAATTAGAAATGGAAAATTCTGTAGGTTAAAATATGTTACTTAATTTTAAATCAGAAATTAATGAATCAACAATAAAAGATTTATCTAAAGATAAAAACGAACCAGAATGGATGTTAAAAAAAAGACTTAATTCTTATTATTTATATAAAAATCTAGAAGAACCTTCTAATAAATATGGACTCGGAATAATAAATAAGCAAGGAACAATAAATATTGATAATAAAATAAAAAATACACAAAATAAACTTCCAAGTAATTCATCCACAATTATTGAAAGTTTTGAAAATGCTATTAAAAATCACGAATCTTTAATTAAAGAGAATTTTATGACTCATTGCATAAATCCATCAGAAAATAAGTATGTGGCCTTACATAATAGTTTATGGAACAACGGGGTATTAATATTTATTCCTAAAGATAATATTAATAAAGATCCAATAAATATAACTCTAGATAATAAAGAAGAAGCACAGTTTAATAATATCCTTATTATTGCCGAAGAAAACTGTGGATCAACAATATTAATTAATAAAACAAGCAATAAAATAAATAAATTTTCAAGCAATATTATTGAGGTTATAACTAAAAGTAATTCTAAGTTAAATATAGTTAATTTTCAAGATTTAGAAAACAATTCAAATGATTTTTCAACAACAAAAATTCTGCAAAAAAACAGCTCTAATGTAACTTACACTGAATTTGGATTTGGAAGCAATTCTTCAAATTCAAAAATATCTTCTATATTAGGGGGGGGAGAAGCAAATTCAAAAATATACTCATTAAATTATTGTACAAATACCCAAAATTTTGATATAAACATATCTACAATCCACAAATCACCATTTACTTACTCAGACATTTTATCTGCCAATATATTAGACAATAAAGCAAAACTCATATTTAATGGACTAATTAAAATAGAAAATAATGCTCACAACTCTGTAGGGTATCAAAAAGAAGAAAATTTATTATTAAGTAAAGAAGCAGAAGTTTATCCAATCCCAAATTTACAAATAGAGAACTATGATGTTAAATGTTCTCATAGTGCTTCAACAACAAATATTGACGAAGAAAAAATTTTCTATCTAATGTCTAGAGGCTTAACAGAAGAACAAACCAAAAAATTAGTAATAAAGGGTTATTTTAATAAGTTCTTATCATTAATTAATAATGAAGAAGTAAAAGATATAATTGAATCTTCAATTAATGGAAAATCAAAATATGCATCTCTTAACTAAAACTTTGGACATAGAATCTATAAGCAATGAATTTCCTATATTTAAAAGAAAAATAAATGGGCATAATCTTATTTACTTAGATTCAGCATCAACATCTCAGAAACCAACTCAAGTAATAAACTCAATTAAAGAATATTACGAAAAATTTAATTCTAATGTTCATAGGGGTGTTTATAAAATAAGCGAAGAAGCAACTTTAGCATTTGAAAATTCAAGATCAAATGTAGCATCTTTAATAAATTCTTATCCCGAAGAAATAATATTTACAAGCGGAACCACAAAATCAATTAATATGCTAGCAAATATTCTTTCTATGAATTATCTAAAAAAAGGTGATGAAATAATAATAACTGAGATGGAGCATCATTCTAATTTGGTCCCGTGGCAAATTGCCTCTAAACTATATGGGCTTAAATTAAAATATGTAAAACTTACAAATAATGGATCTATTGACATAAATAAACTAGAAAGTTTATTTACAGAAAAAACAAAATTAATTACAATTACACATGTATCTAATGTCTTGGGCACTATAAATCCAATAAAAGAAATTGCTAAAATAGCCCATAAACATAATTCATTAATCTTAGTTGATGGCGCTCAAAGTGTACCTCATATGACAATAGATGTAAAATCACTAGATATAGACTTCCTAGCATTTTCAGGTCATAAAATGCTTGCATCTACAGGAATAGGGATTTTATATGGGAAGAAAAAATTGCTAGAATCATTACAACCATCAGAATTTGGGGGTGGTATGATAAGTAATGTATCTTTAAATAATTCTTCATGGAATGAATCTCCATGGAAATTTGAAGCAGGAACTCCAAATGTAGAAGGAGCAATATCATTATCAACAGCCATATCTTACCTTAAATCAATAGGTCTAGAAAAAATAGAAAAACATGAAAAAGAATTAACAAAATATACACTAGAACAATTAGAAAAAATAGAAAATATAAAAGTTTATGGCCCTTCAGAAAGATCAGGAATAATTTCCTTTAATATTAATAAATTACACCCACATGATATATCAGCAATCCTTGATAGGGAAGGAATTGCAATACGTGGGGGACATCACTGCGCAATGCCACTCATGAAATTTTTAAGAATAAATGGTACAGCGAGAATTTCATTTTATTTATATAATTCTTTTGAAGATATAGATAAATTAATAAAATCACTCAAGACAGTTAGCGAGGTATTAAAATAATGGAAGACGATTTATACGCAGAAAATATCTTAGATCATTATAATAATCCTAGAAATTTTGGAATACCTAAAAAATTTGATTTAAATCAACAAGAAATAAATCCCCTATGTGGGGATGAAATAAATATTTATCTAACTTTAGACAATAAAAAAATAAAGGACATAAAATTTTCAGGAAGCGGTTGTGCCATAAGTCAAGCTTCCGCATCAATAATCTCGGAGCACATCAAAGGTAAAGAAATAAATGAAGTTAAGAGCTATGGAAAAGAAGACATTTTAAATTTACTTGGGATATCTATAGGCCCGGTAAGACTAAAATGTGCTTTATTATCTTTAAAAGCAATTCAAAAATCAATTCAAAAATCAGAAAATGAATCAAACATTAAAAATTAAGGATTTATCTGTATCAATTAATAATAAATTAATCTTAGATAAAATTAATTTAGAAGTAAAAAGTGGAGAAGTTTGTGCTCTAATGGGTCCTAACGGAAGTGGAAAAAGCACATTGGCAAATGTTATTATGGGAAATCCAAAATATAAAATAGAAAATGGTTCTATATTAATTAATAATGAATCTATAACTAATTTAAAAGTAAATGAGAAAGCAAAAAAAGGAATTTTTTTATCATTTCAATATCCTAGTGAAGTAAGTGGTGTAACAATATCTAATTTTCTAAGGACCGCATTAAATACTTTAAAAGATACAAATATATCTGTGATGGAATTCCAAAAAATTCTAAAGGAAAAAATTGAGTTATTAGAAATTAAGGATGGACTAACTAAAAGATATTTAAATGAAGGCTTTTCTGGAGGAGAAAAGAAAAAGTTTGAAATATTACAGATGGCGGTACTCCAACCAAAATTTGCATTGCTAGACGAAACAGATTCTGGTTTAGACATAGATTCATTAAAAATTGTGACTAATGGCATTAATAAAATTAAAGAAAGTAATAATACCGGATTTTTAATAATAACTCATCATCAAAAAATTCTTGATTATATAAAACCTGATAAGATATATATAATTGTGGGTGGAAAAATAATAAAACAAGGAGATTCTTCTTTATCAACAAAATTAGAAGAACTAGGATATAAATGGTTAAAGGAAGAAAACTAAAATCCTAATAATTGTCTTAATTCATCACTTGGTTGCCAAACAGGCTCAAAAACAATTTCAATATTAACTTTAACATTAAACTTACTTAATTTACTTTTAATCTCTTCAACTATCATAGGGCCATAAGGGCAAAATGGTGTTGTAAATGTCATCTTTATATTAATTTCATCATTAATTTTTAATTCATAAATTAGTCCTAAAGTCCATACATCTACCCCTATCTCAGGATCATTGCAAGTCTTTAATGTTTCAATAATTTCTTCATTACTTATCATAATAAATCTTAAGTTTCCGTATATTTAAATTTTTCTAAAAAATTATCCATAAGATTTATATACCCCTTCTAATATATACTAAAAAATGCAAAAAAGATATTTTACATTAGATGAAGCAGAAAATTTAATACCTAAAGTAAATAAATCAGTGTCAAAATTAAGGGATATTGCAAAAGCAATAAACTTACTTGGATCAATAGAGTTAAGTTCAGAAGATAATTACAGTAATGTAATAACTGAAATAAGAATTAACAAGACTTACCATAAATTAAATTATTTATTCTTTAAAGAAATATCCTTTTTACTAAATAATAGTATTATAATTAAAGACATTAAAGAAGGTATTGTGGATTTCTATTCTATATTTGAAGGCAGAGAAATTTTTTTGTGTTGGAAAGCTGAAGAAAAAGATATAAAATACTGGCATGAAATATCCACAGGATTTGCTGCAAGAAAACCAATAGCTCTTTTAAGAGACAAGTCTAATAATTAATATTTTTTTCCTTAATTTTATCAATTATTTTCTTATGCATCCTTCTTAAAAATTCTATTTTATCTTCAATTTTTAAAACGTCAGTGTAACTCTGGCTTATTATATTAAAAGCAAAAGGGCTTGGAACAATAGTATTTATTTCTTTAACTTTAATTTTATCATTTTCTATATCATTAATAATTAATTTAGCATTTTTAATATCCATCAAATCTTCTAAAACTTCCCTTCTTGCTTCATTTAATATACAGAAATTATTGTCTAACCTTTTTACAGCATTTAATAATATCATAGAACTTACTTGTTGTCTCCCAACTCTTTTTGTTTTTCCTTTATATTGTCTTAATATCATTAACGCTCTAGAAGCACAATGTCTAAATCTTCTTCTTAATATTTCTGCTTTCTCTATACTTAACTTAGCAATATCTTCTAATTCATTATTTTTAATCATTTTTAATGCCCTTGCTGCCTGCATATCATTTATGCAACTTAAATAAAAACCATTATCATGAATTCCAATTTCTACATCTCTATGGTTTAATCTTGAAACAATATAAGCAACAACCCTAGAAAGTACATCATTTACTCTTCTACCATATAATGTATGGAATATTACATACTTTTTTCCCTTGTCTTTATAATGTTCTATAATTATTTTTTTATAATTTGGAATTTCCTTAGTATAAATAAATTGTTCCTTAAAAAATTCATATATTGAATTTTTGCCATATTCATCAACATATAAATATTCCTCAATGAAATGCAAAATTTCTTCTTTACTTTTCTTACTTTTAAATAACTCTTCAATATAATATCCGAAAACCAACTTGGAATTGTTGGTTGTCTAATAACTCCAGAATTTACTTGAGCAGTTTGCCCTCTAGCAAACTTAAATTCATATCTTTGACCACCTAAAACAAATACATCCCCTTTTTTTAGCCTTTCCAAAAAAGCTTCATCTATGGATCCAACAACTTCATCATTAACTTTAACTTGAATCATAGACTCATCTGGAATAGTTCCTACATTAGTCATATAAATTACTCTGCTTAATTTGCCTCTTTTCCCAACCATTCCAGTTTCTTCATCATACCATATCTTAGCATAAATATTTCTTTCTTCTAAGCTTACATACTTACCTCTTAAGTAATCTATAACATTCATAAAATCATTATAATTTAAATCAAAATAACAATAACTTTTTCTAATTAAGTTATATAAATCATTTATATTAATTCTATTCATCAAAACAATTCCAAAAATTTGTTGAGCTAAAACATCTAGGCAATTTTTTGGGATATTAATTCTATCAATTTTTCTTTCAATAGCTAATTTTAACATCACAGCACATTCAACTAAATCATCTCTGTCTAAAACAATTAATCTTGCCTTTACAGTATCATGCAGCTTATGCCCAGATCTACCTGATCTTTGCGATAATCTTGCTATACTTTTGGGACTGCCTAAACAAATTACTAAATCAATAAATCCTATATCTAAACCTAGTTCTAATGAGGTACTTGAAACACAAACTTTTAATTCTCCATTTCTCATTCTGTCTTCTATAGAATGCCGTAAAGTTTTAGATAAACTTCCATGATGGGCACCAATATTCTCAGTATAATTCTTAGGAAATCTTTCTTTTAAATGATGAATTACTCTTTCAGTAGCACTCCTAGTATTTGTAAAAATCAAGGTAGTTCTATGTTCTTGAATCAATTTATCCATTAAATCATACAAATTATTATGCATCTCAAAATAACTTGAGTCTATTAAATCTTTAACAGGGCAAAGCACCTTTAAATCATAACTTTTATCAAATCTAACGTCTGCAATCTTACAATTTCTACTATTTCCAACTAAAAACTTAGCAACTTCTTCTAATGGGGCTACAGTAGCACTTAATCCTATTCTTACTATTTCATTTTCACATAAATATTGTAAATTTTCTAATGTTAAAGATAAATGAACTCCTCTTTTATTCTCAGCTAAACTATGTATTTCATCAACAATACAATATTTAACTTTCCTCAATAAATCTCTAAATCTAAATACAACCAAAATTACTGCTAAAGATTCTGGAGTAGTAATCAAAATATGTGGGGCATTCTTCAACATTTTACTTCTTTCACTAGTAGACGTATCTCCTGTTCTTACCCCAATCCTTATATTAATATTTTTTCCATATTTCTTAGCAATTTCTTTAATTTCATTTAATGGAGTTTTAAGATTAACTTCTAAATCATAAGAAAGTGATTTTAATGGGTTTACATAAACACAATAAACTCTGTCTTCTAGTAAATTATACTCTGCCAAATTAACTAATTCATTAATAATTGATAATGTGGAAGTTAAAGTTTTAGTTCCGCCTGTAGGGGCAGTAATTAAAATATTATTTCCATTATGTATTTCCATAACTCCGTAAAGTTGAGGTAATGAAAACTCTTTAAACCTACTAAAAAACCATTCCTTAACAATAGGGTTTAGAATATTTACAATATCCTTGCTTTCATAAGCATTATTTTGGAAATCTATCATCTATAGAATTTAAGTATAAAAATAAAGAATAATTTATAAATCTTACGAGTGTCTTTGTCCACTGAAACTCTTTCTTACAAAATAGTATAAACTTACTAAAATTATAGTAATAATTAAACTTATTTTATCAAAAAATGGAATTTGTACTTCTTTAGTTAAATAACATTCTTTTGTTACTGAAGAGCTTCCTAATTGTACATTATTAGTCTTATTTATTGTCCTACTTATCTCTTCATATTCTCCATAATCATCTCCATTATTATCATCAATACATTCACCTCTAGTAATTAATGTAACTATACCTTGAGTTTCATAATAACAAGTATTACAATCAACAGAACATACTCCGTTACTACTACATCCATTAGAATTTCCTGCAGGAACTGAAGGATCACATTGCTCTTGTCCAACATCAAATATATTATTTTGACAAGTTGACGGAGCACTTCCTCCTCCTGGAGGCCCTCCAGGCCCACCACCTCCGCTAATTAATTTAGTAACATCAATCCAATTACTTGATTCCATTGCAATAGCCTCATTTAAAACACTAACATTAAACTTATATTCTAGACCATTATCTGCATCAGGAATTGGTCCATCTTCTATTTGGTCATTTGGATCTTCTCTATAAACAACTGGCCAATCAACACTAACTATATTATCTCCTTGAATTGTAGGAGTTTGTATTGTTAATCCTAATAATCTTGGATCTAAAACCCCATTATCAACATCATGAATCTCAAACTTTAATATTTTTCCTGCACAATTATTAGGATCTACTTCTAATTTTACTATAGTTCCTTCAACAACATCTTCACCATTACTATAAACAGCCCCATTTTGCTTTTTAATAACAGCATTGTTTAAAGTACACAATATACTTACACTGTCAGTTATATAATCCCCATCTTGAATAAAATTTAGTAGACCCCCATTAAGTGTAACACTATTAGCTAATGGTGCATAAATTCTAAAGGTATTTAATGTTCCTGTAATTTTAACTTCACTACTTCCAAGAGAAATCTTGGAGTCCACAATAATATTACTTCCAGAAACTCTAACTATGTCAACTCCATTTTCTTTTAGAATACTTCCTTCATTGAAAATAATTCTCTTCTTTGCATTTCCAACTAAGTCTTTTCTAACAAATATTAACTCAGCATCAGTTTGATAATCGCCAAAATCTCTTAATAAACTAGTTATATGGCTAATATAATAATAATCTTTAAAATCTTCATTTCTATCTATATTAATTTCCAAAGAGCTCGCTTTATCAGAACTTATTTGGTTTGCCCCTTCATATACATTTAATCTATTAATCAAAATTGTAGGTTGGTCATTTTTAAATGGAAAAATAACAGTATCATAACTCTCTGTAGCCCCATTCTTTCTATATTCCACGATAGGTGCATTAACTCTAGTCCCGTAAGTATATGAAATCCAATGACCATTATCTATACTATTACTAATCTCGCTTTTGTCTGCGGGCGCAATAACTAAATTTGGACTTATAGTAACTTTATTAGAATCAAAGCTAACACTTCCAGGAGTTAAATGCCAGTATTGTCTATAATCATGGTTGCTATTAGCATTCATAACGTCAGATACTATAAAGTAATCTAAATTTTCCCCCAATTTTGGATAGAAAATATTCCTAGTTATAACAACTGGATTAGTAGACATTATTGGACAAGAACCACCGCAACTTGGATTATCTACAGCATATCCATTATGGCTTCCTTTAAGGAAATCAAATCCTTCATTAAATAAATAATCTACTGCTACTTCATCTTCAAAATCAGGAGGAGGAATGTTATTCCTTAAATTATAATTTCTATTATCAACAAGAATAGTGTTATGGGCAGCTGTAGACTCAAACCAAGTTTTATCAGGACCACCTAAAATATATTCGCCAGGATCCGCAAGGAGTAATTTATCATATGCAAATAGTATAATTTGAAGGTTATCTCGGTCACTATGGCTCCCAGCATATCTTGCTGCATCAAATACTAAGTGTCTCTGATCTTTGAAACTTTGTTGATTTCCTGCTTGCCCCCAGCCACTTCTTAATATATAATAGCCACATCTGCCAAAAGCTTTTGAAGTTTCAGTTGGTCTTGTTCCTTGAGTACCATAACTTTCTACATATCTAAAAGTATCATCGCCAAATAAGTTATATCCATCAGGAAACCACATAGAGAATCCTTCTTGAATACTAGTATCACCGATAGCAGGAACGTAATTATAATTAGGATGGACCAAATATTTCAAGAAATCAAGACTAAGCTTAGCCCTTTGGGTATACGCTGAACTGAAACTAATTCCGTTCTGAGCAGCTAATTTATAAGGATTCATTAAGCTTCCTATGGTCACATGATGATACCCAGGAGTTCTTTCATTGTGGCAGCCATCATCAAATATATCTGTTAAAATAACATTCTCCAAACCATCTTGACCAAACTGTAGCCACTGATCTGCTGCTTCAAACTCAGGATACATAATTCCTGCGTAAACAAAGGTAGCTTTTCCAGTTATTACTTGATTGGAAGTTATTGGCCACTGGACTTCATTACTTCTTATATATTCAATACTCATATATAATTTTTTAAGATATTCTACAACTTCATTTTCATTAAATGTAGGACTTTCGTGAATTGGCCCTACATATTCAAAAGTTTCTATCCAGTTTCTTATCCTCTCGAAATGATTCAGTAAAGCATTTAATTCAGGAACAGTACCATCTGGAAAATGATATATGGGGGTTACTTTAAAGAATTCATTCCAATATTCGTCTAACTCAAAAACAATTTCATTAACATAGGCTTCATTTGGTGGAGGTGTCCATACTTTAGTATGGGCATAAGAATTTGCTATATTATTCATATGATAAAATCTATGTAAATAAGCTGCAGCATCTAGACCAAGGTCGCCCGCAGGTATCAAATCCCAATCAAAACCACCACTACCATCACTAAAGTCATAGTTACTACCAGCATATGTTATAATCTCATTATTCGCCCAGTTACTTAAAGGAAAATAATCTGGGTTTGTTCTAGCCATAAAATAGTCTCTTAATTGAAGTTTTGTCATGGTATTATATGGTGGATTTAGAAGCGAAAACAATTCGGCATCACTTAAGCTCGTAGGTCCAGAATACATCTGATGATGTCCACTTACATAATCAAAAGAAAATAGAAAAATGATTGATATAAACAAAACGAACTTTTTTCTCATCAATAATAGATATAAATGCATTATTTATAAATCTTTATAAATATACTCCTTATTAAGAATAGAATGGATATTACTAATTTAAAAAAAGAATATGATTTTAAAAAAGAAAAGATTAAACAAAGACTAAAAGATTTTGAAGAAGTTTTTAATAAAGATAATAAAGAAATATTCGAAGAGCTTTGTTTTTGTATACTAACCCCTAATGCAAGCGCAAGAATGGGTATAAATGCAATGATTTCTTTAAAACCGATTCTTTATACAGGGAATTTGCAAGATATTCAAAATGCTTTAAAAAAATCTGGTTATAGATACCCAAATATAAGAGCAGAATACATCTTAGAAGTTAGAGAATTTATTAAAAATGAGCTTAAGTTTCAATTAAAAGAAAAAATTTTATCATTTAAAGATAAAGATGATCTAAGAGATTATTTAGTTAACAATATTAAAGGAATCTCGTGGAAAGAATCTAGTCATTATCTCCGCAATATTGGTTTTAAAGGATACTGTATTATTGATAAGCATATCTTAAACTGTCTAACTGAGTTAGGCATTCTTGAATCAAACAAAAGACCTATAAACAAAAAACAATATTTAGAAATAGAACAAAAAATGAAAGAGTTTTCATCATCTGTAGGAATAAATGTTGATGAGCTTGATTTACTATTATGGAGCCATAAAACTGGAGAAATCTTAAAATGAAATATATAAACCCAAAAGCAACTGTTGGTTGCATTATCACAAAAAACAATAAAGTGTTACTTGTAAAAAGACTTAGAGGTCCATTTAAAAATTACTGGTGTCTTCCAGGTGGCCATTCAGAATTATTTGAATCATTAGAAAATACTGTTAAAAGAGAAATAAAAGAAGAACTAAACATAAAAATTAAACCAAAATTCTTCTGTTTTGACCAGGAAATCTTTAAAAGTTTAAAATGGCATGCAAATGTATTCTTTTTTGTTTCAAAGTTAAATGGAAAAATAAAGCTAGATAAAAGTGAAAATTCAAATTATAATTTTTTCTCAAAAAATGAAATCAAAAATTTAAAGCTAGCTTTTAATCATAAAAAAATAATTCTTAAATTCTTTAAAAATGTACATAGATAAAGTAATTGAAATCTTAAAGAAGAATCACAAAACCTTCAAGAAACCAGTAGTTACTGAAATTTCTGAAGAAAGAAATCCATTTAAGGTCTTAATTTCATGTCTATTAAGCTTAAGAACAAGGGATGAAGTAACTGGAAAAGCATCAGAAAGATTGTTCAATATTGCAGACAAACCAGAAGAATTTCTAAAATTAAGTAGTAATAAAATAGAATCATTGATTTATCCAGTAAGTTTTTATAAAGTAAAGGCAAAAAGAATTAAGGAAATCTGTGGCGTTTTAATTAATAAACATGATTCTAAAGTTCCTGACTCTCTAGAAGAACTCTTAAAATTAAAAGGTGTAGGCAGAAAAACAGCGGGAATTGTAATGTGTTATGGCCATAATAAAACAGTTTCAATTCCAACAGATTCGCATGTCCATATTTTATCAAATAGGCTTGGTTGGGTAAAAACTAAAACCCCAGAACAAACAGAACAAGAATTAATGAAAATAGTCCCTAAAAAATATTGGCATGATTTAAATGACTTGTTTGTTGTCTTTGGTCAAAATATTTGTTTATCAGTTTCCCCTTTGTGTTCTAAATGCCCTATAAACAAGTATTGTCCAAGAATTGGGGTTATAAAATCAAGATAACTAAAAGAAATCAGTTAACTTTTTCCTTTCATTTAATCTTCTTACTGCCTCTTCCCAATCACATCTAAGCTCTTTCATAATGTTTAAAATCTCAATCTCTTTTTGCATGAAATAATTTAAAATTAATACTGCTATATAAACACTTATACTCAAATATATATATTTTATATTGAGACATCACTCGTCGATAAATAACCATATTCCAATCAAAAAGTGTCAACAAAAATAAGGTTAAATTTAAATAGGGAATTTCTTAACTACAATTATGGATATTAAACAGTACAATTATAGTAGATTTGCAGAATATTATGATATACTTGAATTAGAAGACTATACATCATTACAAATAATAAGATTTCTTCACAATACTTTTCAAAAATACAAAATATCTACAGTTCTTGACTTTACTTGCGGTACTGGTGCTCAAACAATTCCTCTTACAAAAAGAGGTTACAAAGTTACAGCTTGTGATATAAATACAAAAATGATGGAAATGGCCAAAAGAAAAGCAAAAGGTCTTTCAATAGATTTTCATCAAGGCGATCTTAGAAAATCATATATAGGCAATTTTGACGCAGTTATAGCAATATTTAATGCAATAGGTCATTTAAGCAAAAAAGATTTTAACATTGCAGTTAAAAATGTATCAAGGAACTTAAAAGATCAAGGTATTTTTATATTTGATATTTTTAATCTAGACTTCATGATTAAAGGTGGTTTTATTACACATGAATATATGGACAAAGTAATAGATATTAATGGTCTTAAAATGGTGAGATTTAACAACAATACATTAAACAAGAAAACTGGAATAATCAAAATAATGCAAAAAATATATATTCAGAAAGACTTAGAAAAGCCACAAATAATAAATGAAAATTGGGATTATCAAATTTATTCTATTATAGAATTAACAGAGATTTTGCAAAAAAATGGTTTTAAAGTATTAGAAGTATTTGGTGGTCCTGGAACAAAATTTGAAAATGATAAAAGCCTGTCTCTATACCTTGTAACTCAAAAACTCAATTAATATTATATAAATATATAAATACGTTTTAACTTTAACAATTTATGAAAAACTGTATATTCTGTAAAATAATCAGTAATGAGATTGATTCTGCTAAAATTTGGGAAGATAATAAATTTATTGCAATCCTAGATATAAATCCAAATACTAAAGGAATGAATCTAGTGCTTTCAAAAGAACATTATAGTTCTTATGCATTTGATCTTCAAGATGATATTTTAAAAGATATAATTATTGCAACAAAAAAGATAGCAAAAATATTGGAGAAATCCCTAAAAGTCAAAAGAGTAGCTATGGTAATGGAAGGCATGGGAATAGATCATTTGCACATTAAACTATACCCTCTTTATGGATTAAAAGAAAAGTTTGAAGAGATATGGCAAAAGATAAAATCTTCTTTGAGAAATATAATGGCTATATATCTACTCAACTAGGCTCACAAAAAGAGCTTAGTCAATTGAAAGAACTAGCAAAGAAGATTAACAAAATATAAATCTTTTACCACAAAACATTTAAAAATAAACTTAATTTAGTAGTGCCCATGTATATAAGAATTAAAAAGAGACTTACTAAAAAAGGTCAATCTGATTATGCTTATGAAATCGAAAATATAAGAACAACTAAGGGTCCTAGGCAAAAAGTCATTAGCTATCTAGGAAAAGTTTACTCATTAGAAAATAACTCTATAATTCTTACTTTTTATCTAAGCACCGACGATCTGCAATCATATTTTGAAAAAAAGCATTTAAGTGAGATTATTAAAGAATTACTTATTTTTGAGCTTGTAAGACACGGTTTCTCTCAAAATAATAGCATCCTTACTAAAGGCAATTTTATAGTAAATATCGACGATAAAACTATAAAATATGGGGCTAATGAAAATATTGTTTTATCCTTAAATAAAGGCTATTTATGCTCTAAAACACTTAAAAAATGCTTCAAAGACATTGAAAATACCTCTGAAACTAAACAATTAATAAAGTCTTTTCTTCTCATAGGATTAAATCCAGATGAAGATACTTTTACACAAATTTTTAGTGGTAAAATATAATTTACTACTTTAGAATAGGTATGTTATACTTAAATTACCTTTAAATAATTTCTTATACTTACATTTTTATGGTACCTTACCCAGACATCAGGCTTCAAAAGGCTTTTTTGAAGATTAAAGGGGATATAGCTTATCTTTACACACAAATCTTGAGGGACAGGCAACTTGTCCTTGACATTTCCACTATTTTATCGACGCTGAGCTCAAAGCTTGATAATTTAGAAAAAAAAGTTGATTCACTACTAGAAAATAAGAACTCCATAGGAAATGAAGGGGTTAACGACGCGTTAACGACGGGTCAACGACTGGTTGACGGCCCGTCAACAGACCGTCAAAAACCATTAGAAAGCCAAAATTTACCCGATTTGAGCAAAAACAAGGCCGAATTCAACTTGATCAAGCCAGATTTTAAATGGGGGTACAATCCGAAATATGTGACTTACCAACGGCCCGTTAACGACCCGTTAACGGACGTGGATGGCTTTCTAAAGCTTTCCAAAAAACAATTACTTATGTATATCACTATATTTAAGCTCGAATTAGAGCTAGGTAGACCTATAACTTATGAAGACTTAATTAAAAAGCTAAGTCGTACTGATTCTGCAGTGAGACATTATATTCGTATCCTTAAAACTTTAAAAATACCTCTATTTATTTTTACTAATGCCGATAATATCCTGTGTATTTCCATACCTATCGAGTTTCGAACCATTGAGTTTGAGAAAAAGCTCTTGGACCTATTAGATTCCTTGCACAAAAGGCCTAAAAGTTGAAATCCTTTATCCTTTAAAGATTCGTTTGTAATCTTGATAATTTAGTAAATTCCCAATGATAGTAGGCAAAACTACCGTTCACTGAACCGTATGAACCGTTCATGAACCGTTCACTGAACCGTATGAACCGTTCATGAACCCTGTGAACCGTCAAAAGAAAAGTTTTTATATTGCCTTAAATACTTAATTTTATGTGGTTTTTTAAAAAAAGAGATGATTCATATAAATGGCATCATCTTCATAAGACATTATCAAAGTCATTTGATCACATAAAGTACGATGTTTCTAATATAAACAAAAAAATAATTGAATCACATGAAACTCATAAAGCTCATAAGAAAGATATATTAATCTTAAATAAAAGACTCTCTAGAGTGGAGTCATTAATAGAAGAATTAATATTAGATTATTCAAATTCTAAAAAACAAACTCAAGTTATCAGAACAGAATCTTTTGACACAGATGACGATTCAATTAATTTAACTAACCTCCAAAAAAGCATTCTTCTTAATTTATCAATACTTAAAAATGAATCTGGAAAAGACTTTATCTCTATGAAGGATCTAGCACAAGAACTCTATCCAAATAAAAATTACACTAAAATTAAATCATTATTATCTGCTTATACTGATTTATTAGTAGATTTAAAGTTCATTAAAAAAGAAAAAAAAGGAAAGGAAACTTATTTATCTTTAACATATAAAGCAGATAAACATATTAGAAAAGTAAAAATTAAAAAAGAAGCTTAAATTAATAATTAAGGCGATAAAAAACGACTAATGTATTAGAAACTCTTGCAGAAGAAAAAAGCGGACAAACAGCAATAGACAATGCATTCTCAATATTATGGGAATTAATACCACCAGTTGAAATACATACAGCCATGCTTCTTTATCCAGGATCATATTGCACTCAAAATTGCGATGACTTATTCTCATCAAGATATGATCCAAATGCCCATAATTCACATATCGCCCAGTATCTTATAACATTATATCAAGAATTAATTGCTAAAAGAATTTAATCAATAATTATAACTTTATATTTAAAACATAACAAAAACTTTTAATCAAAAATCAAATATATTTAATCTAAAACATTAAAACTTACATAATTAATATCACTATTTCCTGCTTTATCTTTAGCTAAGAATGCAATATCATGATCACCTTCACTAAATGTCATCATCCTATTAAAAGAGTCACAATTTCTACATAAGTTCCTCTGTACAGGATTTCTAGAACTAAAATCAATATAACTTAAACTTGCTTCCTCACTAATATTAATATCAAATAGCACATTATTTCCATATTGTGTATTTAATGGATTAAAAATATTAATTTCTGGACTTATTGTGTCTACATCTACACTTTCAATAGTTCTACTTACAACGTCATTAATATCATCACTTATTTTAAAATAATAATCTATTTCTTCATCTTCTACGCTACTTAAATCAACAGTAATCAAACACTCTTTATTGTCCCCAGCCTCGCAATTATCTAAATTTACTTCACTAAAATTAGCATCCTCATTTTTTCTCCAGAATAACTCAATTTCCTTTAAATTATTTTCACTATAAAACACTTTAAAAGTTCCATTAGTAACCTGATTTCCTTTAGGTTCAGTTTTCTTTATCTTTGGATTAATTGTATCTACAAATACCTGTAAATTAATCTCGTTTACATTACCAAAATTTGTTCCTCTTATAGTTATATTATTAAGTCCTTCTTTTAAAGTTCTAGATTTATTAAAAGCATTACAATTATTGCATAATTTACTAAACTTCCCATTGATTCCAAGCTCTAGTTTTTCAATAACTACATCAATATTAATATCAAAATTAACTCTTTTTTTATTATAAATTCCTTCATCAACGGGACTTAATAATTCTATATTAAATAAATCATTATTAACATTGAAATTCCATTCCTTTAAGTTACTATTTCCTGCATTATCCTCGATATATAAACTTACATTATGCGTCCCATTAATTAATGTTACATTAACTTGATATCTAACATCCGCATGATTTTCATTATATGAAACATATTCATGGCTTAATACATTTCCATCTAACATTAATAAAACACTTGCATCATCTAATCCAGAACTACCTTGATAAATCTCTTTTAAAGTAGCTTTAATTAATGGCATATTATTAGAAATGCTATTTTCTTGGGGCATTTCATCAATTATACTGGGAATTGTAAAATCAACTTTACTAATAAACTCTCTTAAAGGTTCAACTCTACCAGAATCATCAATAGTATAATACCCTATTGTAGAAATTCCTCCTGTTAAATTATCTTCAGTCCCTAAAAATTCTCCTATATAAGGTACTATAGGATTACTAAATCCATAAAATGTATCCCCAACATTATTATAATTTAAACTTATTGTAGGAATTGTTTTAAACCATCCATTATTCCCATCGGGATTTAAAGGATTTGTTATTAAACTAGTTCCTAAAACTAAGAAGTTTTGTAAAGTTCCTGTTGTTACAGCTCCACATGTATTATTTGCTTTATATCTCCAGCTAACAACTTGATTTATATTTAAATCATAAATTGGAATTGTAAAGCTATACAAATTTAAGATATTACTTATATTAAAGTAATTATTAAAACTGCCTTTAAAATTAGATTCAAGCCATACTTTACTAATATTTGTTCCATTAACTTTTACAATTAATATGGGACTTTCTCCATAGAAAACAGGATCTTGGTCTAAAACTTCATTACTTATTGTAATATTTTCATCGCAACTACTAGAAACATTAATATTAATAGCTTTTGTATTATTAGGATTAATTAAAATTAACAATAGTGCAATAACTACAATAAATACATGTTTTTGCTGCATTTTTAGCCACTCTCTCGTAGATATAAAACATCTTATTTATTTAAACATTATTATACTATAAAATTCTCTTCTTTCTATGGAAAATCCATGAAAAGAATTAAAAACTTACTTTATTCTGAAATAGATATGAAATATCAATTATTGCTTAAAAGATTCGATCTAGACATTAATAAAGTAAAAAATAACATAAATGCCTTTTCCAAAGGCACTTTTACCATAGATACTCTTACTAAAAGATTACAATTTACAGGGGATTTAAATATACAAAAAGCTTCATTAATTGGAGAAATAGCATTAATATTAATAGAGGAAAAAACGCCAAATTTACTAAAATTTGAGAACTTAAGAAAAGACTTAATTACAATAGCTAAAAAATACAAAAACGTAGATGTAAGAGTAAAAATTCATTCTGCAATAAAAATTTCAACATCTTCTTTGAAGAAAAAACTTTCAAATTACTTAGAAAAATCATTAGTAAAAGTAAGTGATGATGCACAAACTACATTATTAATTGAATTATTCAAAGAAAAAGGCGCAATAAATTACAGAATTTTTTCCTATAAACAAAAAATAAAACCAAAACAAACAAACAAATTTTCAAATATTACTATATTAATTGAAAACCCTAGATTAAAAGAAGAAATTTCAGACTTCTTAAGATTAAGCTTAGTTTTTAATTTGACATTTAAAGTAATCCACGACGATAAAGTACAATTTGAAGCAATGTTAAACAATGCAAAAAAACTAACTAAAGGAAAACTAGGCAACTTTAAAGTAGAAATAATTAACAATTTAAGTCAACTTCATGGATACATTAAAATTGGCTTTTCTAAGCACGCTGAAAAAAATGAACAAGATCTAATCACATTTTTAAAAGAAAACAAAAATAATAAACTACTTTTTGTTTTTGGAAATGATTTGTTTGGACTAACTCAAACAACTAGAGAAAAGCTGCCTAATATGTTTAGTCTTACTGAAGAAAAAATCAAGCCTTTAAAGGTATCTCAAGCACTATCTTATGTTCTTGGAATTTACTCAACTTTAAGTTAACAAAAAAGTACATTTTTTATAAGTTTTCTAATAATAATTTTTATGCCAGATAAACTAATTTATTCAGGAAAGCCAGAAGGACTTTATTCATCATTTGAATCTTTCTATCAAGCATTACATCAAAGAATTCCTGATTTAAGGCAGGACTTTCAAAAAATAAATAGAAAGTACACTAAAACTTGGTTCTGGTCAAGATATAATAAATCATGTTTAACTTACCTTAGTGTAAATACAAGAGGAACCACTGAAGTTTATGTTAGATTGTTTGCCAGAACAGATAAGAAGATAGCAGGAATTGAAGCGAAAATCAAAGAGCATGAAGTCAAAGTTCTTGAAACAACAACTTAGGTCAAATTTAGAAACATTTTTATTTTAATAGCCTCGATATCGATTAATGCAAAAATATATTTATGATGGCCCAGACGAGGGACTATTTTATGAATCTAAATTCCATAAATATGTAGTTAGAAGATTTGCTCTACAGCTTGTCTCACATACTAAAAGAAGTGATAATTTAGACTCGATCACTCACGTGTATGGTTTAAGTAATGGACAACTTGACTACAGAATTGGAATGACTTTTCAGACAACATTTCTTACTAAGGCTAAAAAACCAGGAGAAGGTAGAACAACAATTTCTTTATTTAATAATTCTAATGGGGTTAGCATAGTAGAAGAAATAATATTAAGAGAACATAAAAAAGGATAGAAAAACGATCAATTGGTAGAGAATTGAGATTTCACACCTAATTTTTGCTTAAGTAAAGAAAAAGTTTATAAACTATAGACTCTCTATAGAATCATGATAACTTCTATTCAAATTCATGAAAAAGTGAAAAAAGAACTAGATTCATTAAAAGAAAGCTCTAAAGAGACATATGAAGATGTTATTGTAAAAATGATGAAATCTGTTGAAAAAAATAAAAGAGAGCAAAAGAAGTTACTTATTGAAGGCTATAAAGAGATGGCCGAAGAAAGTTTAAAAATAAATAAAGAATTTGAAGCTATTGAAGAAGATTTTGACTGGGAATGGTAGACATAAAAAGAGGGGATATAGTGCTTGTAAATTTAGATCCAATAAAGGGTAGCGAACAAGGTGGAACTAGACCTTGCGTAATAATTCAAAATGATTATGGGAATAGTTATAGCCCTCTTACAATTATTGCCCCTCTAACTTCAAAAGACTTTACAAAAGAATTCCCAACAAATGTTTTTATCCTTAGAAAAGAATCAAAATTAGATAAAGATAGCACTATCTTACTTAATCAAATAAGAACTATTGATAAATCACGAATAATCAAGAAATTAATTAAATTAGATAACACTATAATGAATAAAGTAGATATGGCAATTAAAGTTAGTTTAGGATTAGAGTAAAAAGCAAAAGATTTAATTAAAAGGGATATACCAAATATTAATGGTTAATTTTAAACCTTCATTGTTAAAAGTTTTAATCATTGATTAAATGTATTTTATATCAAATGAAATCAGCAATTTGTTAAATATACTTCCAATCACCAAAATTAATTTATATTATCTTGAGGGTACTACAATTTTTAATATGTTGTATATTCTTTTAATTGAAACTTCTTCTAAACATTCTAGACATATTCATTTTAAGATGAAGGGAGGTAAAAATGGAAGATTCAATTACTAGGGAACAACTATTTTTGAGACAAGAAGTTCTCGATACGATAAGGGCCTTTATGCGAGAAAAAGGTGTTCCAGAAAGCTTTTACGACAAAATAACAAGCGGAACTGGTGCGTGCGAAAACGTTCCAACAGTATATCAAATAAATGACCCGCACAACTTTTCTTTACTGAGCCAAACAGATCAATTGTATATGGAAGCGCAAATAATAAGGCTAGGCCTATCTTCACTATACACTGCCGGAAGATCATTTAGAAAAGAACCAAGGGCTGGCGATGGAAGACATTTATCAGAATTTACATTATTGGAGTTTGAAGCTGTAGACATGGATCTAGAAGGATTATTAAACTTTCAAGAAGAATTACTAAATAAAGTAATTGAAGAAGGCCTAGAAAGTGAACATATACCAGAAAAACATAAGGATAGATTAAGAAAATTCTTAGAAAATGGCTACAAAAGAGTAACTTACACTGAAATAGTAAACAAACTAAGTGATGGTGGAGTAAGCATTAACTGGGGAGATGATTTATCCTCAAGAGATGAAGAAGCGATATGTCTTCTATGTGGGGGACCAACACAAGTGACCCATTATCCAGAAGAAATAAAATTCTTTAACATGTACAGAACCCAAAGAGACACCCTTGGTGATTTACATAGAATACAAAAAGAAGAAGAAACAGATACAACTACTGTTGATTGCGTAGATTTCCTACTTCCATGGGCAGGAGAAACTTTTGGTGGAAGCAGAAGAGAAGAACTTTATAGCGTCCTTACAGCAAAATTACTAAGGGGCGAGATGTTTAAGCAAATGCAAAAAGCAAGAGAAGAAAGTGGATACAAATACGACCAAGATGCAACATTGGAAGCATTTAACTGGTACTTAGAATTGTTTAAAGACAAAGAAATAACAAGATCAGGATTTGGATTAGGTATGGGAAGACTAGTTCAATTTTTACAGGGGTCAACGAGGGTTGTATCATTTTAATTTTTATTAAAACTTTTAACCAATAGCTTCTCTATTTAAGCACAACTTTAGTAAAAAGCAAAAGTTTAAATTTTAAACATTTTAATTAAGGTTGCATGAAGTTAAAAGATTTTTTCAAGTTAACTAGAGCCAAATTGTTAATATCATTTACATTATTTATTGCCAGCCTAGTTTTATCCTTAACATTGGGGATCTCAACCGAACCTCGAGTTAGTGCTTTAATTTACCCTCCAGATTTTGTCTACTCATATCTTCATTTTTCATTAACGAAACCAGTGGCCTCCTTAAATAATTGTATTTTTCCCGGTTGCAACTTAATTATTGCCATATTAACATTAATAACAAGCATAGCAATTTATTATTTTCTAGGGGCCTTAATATATTATTATTGGTGGGGTAAAAAGTCTAAAAAACTAAACCTTTAAATTAAAGAAGATATGTCAAATATTAATGGTTAATTTTAAACCTTCATTGTTAAAAGTTATTCTCACAATAGTATTTGGCATTATTGTATTCTATCTATTCTTAATCCCAGTTGGCGTCTGTAGCATATCAGTTTTACCGGATTGCGTTTTATCTCTTGTAATTAATACACCATTACTATATGTTTACCTCTTGGTGTCCTTTTTACTAGTATATTGTCTTATTTCCCTAGTCCAAAAGCCTAAAAAGAAATAACAGTAAAATTTAAACAACTATAAAGTAGCTACAAAACATAAGATTTAAATACTTTAATTGTGCAAGATATCTTGAAATGTCACTTGAAACAAAATTAGAACTATCAGATTTTGAAGTTATTGGAAAATTACCTGATAATTTAGTGCAAACACCTACTTTTTTAGAAGGAGAATTTGGAAGAGCTGTTTATGAAAGATATCAAGAATTAAGAGAATCTGTTTTTAGTAATAATCCAAATTTAAGATTAAAATTTGAAAATGGAGTTATTATACATTCCACACCTTTTGATGCAATATTAATAGATCAAATACTTAAAGAAGTTCAAGGAAAGCCAAGAACGCCTTTACCAAGACATTTTGAAGATCAAAGAATACTTGATATGGTAAATGGAGAACACTATTCTGATACTAGAGCTTTTGTACTTAGAAATCCAAAAGACTCCTATAATTCAAGAAATGAACCACTAGCCGAATTTTTAGCAGAACAACAAGGCGTAGAGTTGTCAAGATTAGAAAGAGAACCAGTTATGCTTTATGGTTTCACTTTACAACCATGGCCCGAAGATAGAAAAGGTTATGGATTAAGAACCACTCCAAATGAAGAATTTACTGTACATCATGATGATAGACTTCTAGGAAAATGGAATGGTTATAGGTTTACTAAAATTGATAAAATAGGATTTCCAATAGACTTAGATAGAACTAAAGGTCATAGAACTTGGTATACAAGACAAGATGGCCTTTCTGGGTTGTGCTTGGGCAGGAATCTGGACTTGAACTCCAACAGGGGCAACCTTGATAACTCGAACTCTGATGGTCGGGTAGTCGTCGTAAGCGACGCAGTCGCGCCAAAAACTTCTAATCAATAATTAATTTATTTAGCGAGTACTGATAATCTTTCTTATGCGTAATCTAGTAGCATAATTACTCACGGTAAAATTTTTCAGATGTAAAACCCATAAGATAATTGAAAAACCAAATATCAAAAGCTGTTAACTTTCTAAATTCCTCTGTCGTATTTACCACAATTAGGTCATCTAAAGGAATTTCTCCTAAAATTACTACTTCTGAACCAGTTTCCCATTCTAACCCTTCATAGATCCTTCCTTCGTATTTACTAGTCTCTAATGCCACCAGTAAAGGGGTTCCATAATAATCTTCTGCTCTCCTTTTAGCATAGGTCAAAGCTGGAGCCAGATCTAAGGAAAATGAAGTAGTAGGAACTCTTTGTGATGTGTCCCAACTGCCACAATAATAACCAGCGTCTCTTATTCTCTCTTCGAGTTTTTGCTTCGTACTTCCCCTAAAAATATGTTGCCCTTCCGGTCTTATAAGAATGGATTCCAAGCCATCTGCAATTCTATTTGCATTAGCCATTAAACCAATAAATAAAGATGCATTATACACCACTAAGGCTAGAGCTCTTGGTTCAGTTTTTTTATCAGGATCATTTCTTTTCATGTAACCAAATGCACCAAAATATGGTATAAAATCCCGAGTTTTTAATTTATAACTTTCATCCATATACTTATGAATTAATTCTAGAATTTATAAACCTTTCTATTTTTACCACTAATAAGTTAGAATAAAACTAGGCAGGCTGTGCTTCTTCTAGAACCTTTTTATTTAGCACTTTACTTGCATCAAGAATTTCTACTCCAATTAATTTATTTTTGTTATTGAAGTCTAGAATTATATTATCATTTAATCCAATAGTCTTTTTCACTTCCCCATCTTTTATAGGATAATCTTCTTTTCTATTTCTATGAAGGCTACCATAATTAATTTATTTTTAATCTGTCCTGCAGCAACCTTTCTTCCTTCAAATGACTTCTTAATATAAATTGGATGTTCTAAAACATACTCTACATCAAGTTCAGTAATACCTCTTTGCTTCATTCTTTTTATAGCGTGATCAGAATAGATAATAGCCATAGAAAGCATAAGAAAGATTAATTTATATCGATATCGGTCTTATAATTCTTCTTTCTATTTTTATTGTTCATCTTTATGATATAA
>JAGVZF010000003.1 GCA_018302785.1 Candidatus Woesearchaeota archaeon
GTTTTTGAGTTCTTCCATGAATTGCAATAGCTGCTGCTCCAGCTTCTTCAACTAACTTAGCTACTTTAACAGCATTAATAGAATTTTCATCAATTCCAGCTCTAATTTTAACTGTAATTGGTTTATCAACATTATTTACTAATTTACTAATGAATTTAGCAATTTCCTCTGGTTTTTTTAATAATTCACTTCCAGCTCCAGTTTTAATAACTTTCCAAGCAGGACATCCACAATTTACATCAATAATATCAAACTTATCTTGAATTAATTTAGCAGCATTAACAACATCATCTATAGAATTTCCAAATAGTTGGACAGCAACAGGTTTTTCACTTTCATCAGTCTCAATCATTTTTAATGTCTTATTATATCCTTTAACAATAGCAGTTCCACTAACAAACTCAGTATAAGTTAAACCAGCCCCATATCTCTTACATAAAGCTCTAAAAGCTACATCTGTAACTCCAGCCATAGGACTTAAAACAGCAAGACTCTTTAATTTCGGAAATTTTTTAAATGTCATTTTTACTAAAACTGATTGTCTCCAAATATTCCATAGGCTCTAAAAAATGTATTTTTTGCTCTCCTAATGCCTAGACTAGTTTCTTTGATTTTTCCCTCAAGAAGTTTCCCATCTTCCAAATCAAGAGGTGTTATAGAAGGAAGTCTATTTCTAGGAACCCATCCAAATTTTTTATATTTATTTAAAGCTCCAATAGTTGATTTATCCCAAACATAAATAATTTGGTCTTGACTATGACCACTTCCATAATGAGTTTCTCTGCAAATTACTTTATACCAAACCATGAAAAAACAAATTTTATCTAATTTAATAAACTTGTCAAATTTCAAAATAATCAGAATTAATAACTTACTAATAGAAAATTAAAAGACCATAAAAAGGAAAATACAATCTGAGTCATGTAATATTCATTTTATTAAGTTCTGCAGAAAATGAAATCTAGTTCCATATTGTTTATAAAGCACCTATTATATTTCTTTTTAGCTTCGTACTTCAAAAAGGAGTAAATACAAATGAATAATAAATATTTTTCTTACTTGAATTTTATTTATTTTATCAATGATGCATTTGACTTTATTTATGGGGATTTCAAAAAGAAGAGGAATTATCATGTCTGAGGTTATAGTTCAAATTGATAATGTATGGAAAAAATATGACATGGGCAAAGCTGAGCCTGTAGTAGTTCTAAAAGGAATAAACTTAGAAGTAAGGCAAGGAGAGTTTGTTGCTATTACTGGGCCTAGTGGCAGTGGTAAATCAACTATGGTAAATATGATTGGGGCTCTTGATAGACCTTCATGGGGTGCAGTTTATCTCAAAGGAAGAAATATTGCCCATATGTCTGAATCGTCATTAGCGTTCTTGCGTGGAAAAACAATCGGATTTATTTTTCAGCAGTTTAATTTAGTTCCTACACTTTCTGCATTGCAAAATGTTATGTTACCTATGGAAATTGTGAATGAATCTGAGAAAGAAGCTCATGTAAGAGCTAGGCATTTACTAGAGTCATTAGGATTAATTGAAAGACTAACTCATAGACCAAATCAACTTTCTGGTGGGCAGCAGCAAAGAGTTGCTATTGCACGTGCTTTGGCAAATGATCCCGAAGTAATTTTAGCTGATGAACCTACTGGAAACTTAGATAGTAAAACTGGCGAGTTTGTAATGAATTTCCTTGGTGAAATGCATGATCAGGGAAAAACAGTAATTTTAATTACGCATGATTTAGATCTTGTAAAATATGCAAAAAGAATTATTAAATTAAAAGACGGAAAAATTGAACCTTGACGTGAATCTTATATTCATTAAATTTAAAAAGAGGGAGTAATTATTCATTTGATATGAAAAAATTAAAATTTCTAAAGGTATCTTTAGCATTATTGATAATATTATGTGGTTTAAGTTTTGTTGAAGCTTTAAATTCTAATTCTTGTGCTTTAAAAGTAAGTTTAGTAAACCAAGATCCAAATCCTGCTGTTCCAAATGATTATGTTGATATTGTATTCCAAGTCAGTGGTATCCAAGATTCATATTGTGAGGGTGCAAAATTTGAACTTATTTCATCATATCCTTTTTCATTAGATAGTGAAAATGGAACAAGAGTATTAGAAGGAAGCACTTGGACTGCAAATAGTAACAATAATTGGAATATCCCTTACTCATTAAGAATTGATAAAGATACTTTAAGTGGGGATGCAGAAATTGAAGTTCATTATGCACCAGGTAGAGGAGACACAAGCGCATATTCAGTTGCAAGATTCAATATATCTATTCAAGATTCGAGAACTAATTTTGATGCAGTAATACAAGATGTTGCCAGCCCTGATATTTCTATTGCTATTGCTAATACTGGAAAGTATGCAGCCAATTCTGTTGTTGTTAGGATTCCTGACCAAGATAATTTCAGAGTTATAGGAACAGATGGTCAAATGGTAGGTAATTTAGATAGTGGAGATTACACAATAGTTAGCTTTTCCGTTGCTTCTTCAAGGTCACAAAATTTGCAGAATGCTCAAGGTAAACAAAATTTGAAATTTGATATTTACTATACAGATAATATTGGAGAAAGACGTATAGTCAATATGGAATTGCCATTAGCTTTAGGATCTTCAAGTAATTCTACTTCACAAGGCAATGGGAACTTTCCAAACAGAAGAACTACAAACACTTCTAGTTCTTTTTTTACAAGATTCAAATGGCTAATTATAATAGTTGTTGTATTAGCTGTTTTGATATTTTTTATTAGGCGTCATAAAATTAAAGCAAAATTGAAGAAATCAAACAATAGTAATTCATCTAAGACTCCTGAATGGGTAAAGAACGTAAAAGACAAGGAGAAAGTTAGATAGACCTCAATTTGTAACATGAGGCTTAAAAAGTGTTTTCAGCTTGCATTGAATATTTTTATACACAGCAAGTTAAGAAGCTGGTTAACTATTATTGGCATTGTCATCGGAATCGCAGCAGTTGTTTCTATAGTATCAATAAGTAATGGAGCAAGTCAAACTCTTGAAGAAAGATTAAGTGGTTTAGGTGCTGACATAATTACTATTACACCTGGCGTCTCAAGAGCTAGAGGAATAGGATTTGGAGGCGGTGGCGGATTTAATGAACTTGGATCTGGTGGAATTTCTTCAAGTGGGAAAAATTTGACATCAAGAGATGTACTGACTTTAAAGGCTGTTCCAAATGTGGCTCAAGTTATGGGCCAAGTATCAGCCAGGTCTGATGTAAAATACTTAGGTAAAAGTGCTACTATTAACGTTGTTGGTGTTGATATTTATGCTTGGAAAGAAATCACAACTGAAAAATTAACAGAAGGGAGGTTTTTAACACAAGGTGATTCATTTTCAGTTGTGTTAGGTTCAAATGTTGCTAGTAATGTTTTTAACAAAGAAATTCCAATAAACAGTAAAATAATAATAGAAGGAAAGTCATTCAAAATAGTTGGAATTGTACAAGATAGTTCGACAATTTATATGCCAATTAGCGTTGCTAGGATAACATTAGATAACATTGGCAAAGATGAGTTTAATTCCATAACTGTGAAGGTAGAAGATATTGCTTTAACAGATGAAACTGTTGATTCTATTAACAATAAATTAATGTTATCAAGGGGAATATTAAATGAGAGAGAGAAAGACTTTAGTGTATCTTCACTTGCAGCCATTAGGGAGACTTTGCAGCAAACACTTAGTGCTGTGACATTATTCTTAGGTGCTATAGCAGCTATATCTCTAATTGTTGGCGGAGTTGGAATTGCAAATACAATGTTTACTTCTGTTTTGGAAAAAACTAAAGATATTGGGATAATGAAGGCAATAGGTGCTCAAAATAAAGATGTTTTAACTATTTTTTTACTAAATTCTGGATTGATCGGATTAGTTGGAGGTATTGTTGGGGTGTTAATTGGAGTAATTGCTTCCTCAGCTATTAATTCTGCAGGAGGGATAGGACTAGCTCCTACAGCTGTCAGAGGTGCTGGACCCGCATTTGGCTCTTCATCTCTTGTAACTCCACAACTTGTTATTGGCTCACTATTGTTTTCTACACTTATTGGCATGATTGCCGGTGCTATCCCAGCTTATAGGGCAAGTAAACTCAATCCTGTAGATGCATTAAGATATGAGTAATTTAGAAAATTTTTTTAAGTTTCATTTTAATAAAATATTTAAACTCATAATATAATATAAATTTTATGTGTCTTAAATCCCTAGAAAAGAAAAAAGACTTAGTTCCATTTTTATTAAGAATTGGTTTAGGAATAATCTTCTTCTGGTTTGGTATAACAAAATTCACCAATGTTCAAGATTGGCTTAGATATATTCCACCTTGGCTTCAGTCTTTAATACCAATTTCAATGAATCTATTTTTGTATATTCAAGGTGCTATTGAAACATTAATAGGATTATTCTTAATACTAGGGATATTTGTAAGAAAATCAGCTTTCTTAGCAGCATTAATTTTAATTGTAATAATTATTACTGTAGGTTTTAATGATATTTCTTTAAGAGACTTTGGTCTTTTAATGATTGCCATAAGTTTAATGATATTAGGACAAGGAAAATATTCAATTTCTAAAAAATAATAACTTAATAGTAACAACAAAACGATAATTTTAAATATACATACAATAAAAGTTTTTTATGGCAAATTATTTTATTGTAGAAAAAGATAATAAAACCCTTTATGAAGGACAAGATCAACTAAAAGCAGTTTCATTTCTTTCTGAAGAGCCAAGTAAAATTCATCCTACAAGTTGTACTTATCTAGTGGAATTAGAATTTCCAAGAGGAACAAACTTAGTGAGAATAGTTTATATTAGATCTGCTTATAGAAGTAACATAGCTCCTGAGCTTCCGTCAGGAGATGATTCAAGAAGAGAAATTCCTAGTCCAACCTTAGAAAGGTTAATATACGGCTGGAGAAGCACTAGAACTAAATAATTAGTTTTTATTCAAAATTACAATATTTCCTCTTCCTTTCTTTATTTTTTTAATTCTTCCTTCACTTTCTAATTGAGTTAAAATTAAGCTTACTTTAGCTTCACTAATTTTAAGCTCTTTTCTTATATCTTTTTGAGTCATTCTTCCTTCATTTTCTTAAACTTAAAAATAATAAATAAAACTACAGCCAAACCTACAGCAATTAAAAACAAAGTTGGAACTTTTTTTTCAAATCCAATGTCTTCTTGAAATTCAAAATTACTTTGATTAAATAAAATATCTTCTTCTTCTAAACTTGGAAATAAAATTAAGTCTAAAGTATAATTTCCTTCACTAGCCACACTAATCTCTTGTTCTGAAGATGCTTCTAATATTCTATTTTCATAATAAAAAGCCTTAATATTATAACTTCCTTTAGGTAAATTTAAACTATAATTTGAATCCATTAAAACTAACTTTTGCTCTGGCTCAGTATTTATAACTAAAATTACATTCTCTAACTTATTTAAACTAATATCATAAACTGTTCCTTGAATTAAAGCAGCATTTACATTAGGATAAATAAAAATTAAGCATAAAACAAAAAGCATTAATTTTTTCATAAAATATATAGTTTTTCTGGGTTTAAAAAATTTTCTAAGTTCAAAAAGGTCAAATTTAAGCTCTAGAAGCTTTACAAAGCTTTCTCATAAACTAAAAAAGTATCTTTATAAATAAAGGTTATAGGCTTATTCTTAAAGTTTTCATATTTTGGAGGTCACAAAATGAAAGGAATAAGTTTATTTATAATAACAATATTTTTAGTTAGTTTAATACCAAGTTTAACATTGGCTCAAGAATCTAAAATAGAAGCTAAATTTGAAGTCAAAGACGACTTAAAACTTGATGATCCTAAATTAAAAGATAATATTATTACATCCAATGCAATTCAATTTAAATCTGATAATAGCGGAAAAGAAGATGAAGTAAATTTGGAAGAGAAAACAGAAGTTAAAACAGATACTGACTTTAAAAAAAGAGAAATAAAAGAAGAATTTAAAATTAAAGCAAATGAAAAATTTATGAAAGCAGATTCTGAATTTAAATTAAATGCAGAAAACTCAGTAGAATTAGAAGCTAAAATTAAAATTCTTAAAGAATGTAAAGAAGATAACTCTCAAGAATGTCAAGACATAAAAAGGAATGCAATTGATATTTCTAAAAAATACTTAATAAATTTAATTGATAGAATAACTGCTTATTTAGAAAAACTAGAAGCAAGATATGAATCTAGTGAAGAAATTTCTGTAGAATCAGCTCAATTATCTTTAGATGAAATCAAAGCTTTGAAAGGAAATCTTGCTTCCTTAAAAACTGAAATAGAAGCAGCTACTACAAAAGAACAAATTATTGAATTAAGTAATAAACTTAAAGTCCTACTAGAAAATAAAATAAAAGTAAATACAAAATTAAATCTAGAAAGACTAAGATTATTCAAAATAGGAGAAATTATTCAAAGAAGTGAACATTTACAAATAAAACTTAATGAAGTTCTTGAAGAATTAAAGGATGAAGGAAACTTATCAGATAAGGTAGATGAATTAATTACAAAATTCAATAAATTAATTGATGATGCTAAAGTAAATTATTATTCGGCAATAGAAATATTCGCAAAAGCAAAGGAAGTCAGAGACTCAAACCCAGATGAAGCTAAAAAATTAATTTTAGAAGCTCATAATAAATTAACAGTAGCTCATGAAGACTTACAAAGTGCACAATCAATCCTAGTAGAACTATACAAACTAGTTAAGGATAAAAGAGGGAATATAGAAACAAAATGTTGGGAAGATAAGCCAACTTATAAGCAAGGAGAAGAACTCGGATTCTTTATTTGGCAAGGCACTTGTCAAGAAACTTGGTTTATTGATTGGAGTGGAGATTTAAAAAAACTAGAATATGAAGACAAAGAAAAAAAAGCATTAACACTAGAATCAGATTCCTCTTTAACTTTAAACGAGCAGATTAAATTAAAAAGAGTGCAAGCAGAAATGCTTAAACAAAGACTAGGAATAAAAGAGAAATTAAGATTGAGAACAGGAAATACAGAAGTTGAAACAGAAAATGAAGATGAAATATCAGGAGATTTAATCAGAGATACAACTCAAATAGACACAAGCTCAAGTTCTAGAGGTTCATTAGAATCAAGAATTAAAGCAGAAATAATTAAAGCAAATTACTGTAGTACTAAAGAAGACTGTACAGTTATTGGAAGTATTTGTCCTTTTAGATGTCATACAGCAGTTAATAAAAATGAGGCATCAAAAATTAAAGAATTACTAAATAATTACCAGGCTACTTGCCAATATTCCTGTGTTCAACTTAAAGACGTTGAATGCCTAAAGAATGAATGTGTGGCTGTAACAACAGCAACTCCAAAACCATCAACAGACGAAAGAAAAGCATATCATATAACTGGAAAAATAACAACAAATGGAAAATTTATTGACGTTGGTCCAAAAAGATTCGAAAGAAAAGACAGCTTCAAATGGAGTGACTCAGAAATAACAATTGATGCTTATGTAAGTACTCATTCAGATGGCTTAAGATTCAGAACTACTGGAACTGAAGTAACATTTGATTTAATAATTGATGGAAAACAAGTAAAAGAACTAGTATTTATTGGAGATGAAAAGAAAAACCCAGACTCAATACCATTCACTTTAACAGGAAAGCCAGCAACAACTCCAATTTGTAATAAAGGAGAAATCCTTCACGAAGGAACATGTCAAAAAAAATTAATGGCAGAGGACAGTCAAGAAGCAACTGAAGTTCAAGTTAATACTGATGGCTCAATAATGATGGAGATGCAATAAAGCTCCATCAGAAAACTTTATAAACTATAATGGAAGTATATTAATATGCAGAAAACTTTACTCATATTATTTTTAATCTCAATTCTAATAGTCGCAGGATGTCAATTACAACAAGAAATTCCTCCTGATAATGCTCAAGAAAAAACAGAACCAACTCCAGAATCTATTGCACAAGATTTACAAACAACTGATGACATTGAAGACATAGACAACATAGAAGTTTTAATTGATGAAAATACTTTTTAATTTTATATTAAAGAATAATAATCTTCTAATACAATACTATCTAAATTCTCTAAGTTCTTAACAATATATAACTTACCATCACCAATTTGAACAATATCTCTAGCCAATTTCTCTCCTTCTTCATTTAAATTAATTCCAATAACACTTACTGTAATTCCTGCATATCTAGCAATAGAAGTAGCATTTAATGTTTCTTTTTCAGGTTCATCTCCTATTGTAGGCATTCCATCAGTTATTATAATCAAATGCTTAGTAACTTCTTCATCAGGAAATAGCTCAATGCTTCTTAATATTGTTGAAGCAATATCAGTTTCTTTTCTAGGAGAAATTTTAGTAATTTCTTTTAAAATATACTCAAAATCAGAAGTCGGTCTAATTTCATTAGAAATTTGACTCCCAAAAACTAATAATCCAATTTTATCATTTTCATTTATTGCTTGATATGCTAATGCAATTCCTGCTTTTTTACATAAATCTATTTTACTTCCTTTCATACTTCCACTTGAATCTAAAGCATATACAATGTAAACTTTACCTCTTGCTTCTCTCTCAAAAACAGATAGATCTTCTTTCTTAATTTTTTTATGTCCCCTTCTAACTGTTTTTCTAATAGTCCTTTTTAATGCTAAATCTTTATATCTATCTCCTTTTCTATAATCTCTATAATCTTTTTGCCCACCATAATTACTTTCTTTTCTGTTTATTCTATATCCAACAATCCCCTTAGCTCTTAAGATATTAAGTTCATCTAAATATAATTTCACTGAAGCTAAAGAAAATGCTTTTTCTGTTAACTTTAACTCCTTATCTAATATCTTTTTTGCTTTTAACTTCTCAATTTTTTCATCAATTACTCTTTTTATTTTTCTTTGAAATTCTGGAATTTTAGTATTTCTTTCTAAAGAAGCATCATCCTCATCAGTTATATGTCTTAAAAATGATTTTCCATAAATATTCTTAGCTGCCTTATAATCTGTAACTAAGTTCTCAAAGATAGCATCTGGAGTAAATGAATTTAATCCTTGATTTATGCTTTCATTTATTAACTTACTTTCATCTAAGGTTTCTTTATCTCCTTCTATAATAGAACTCATTAATTTTTGCTCATCACTTTTTGCTAAATCTCCACCTAATTCTTCAATATTAGAAATATTATCTAAATTTAATTTGGTAGATATGTCAGAGATAATCACCACTTTTTTTTGTATCATCTATAAATTTTTTAAATTCTTGACTTAAATATTCTTCAGGTTTAATTGTATATCTTAAAGCAGCCTTTAATTTAATTCTATGACCTAAAACACTTTGTATAGACTCTAAAATATCTTCAATAATTACGTTTTTCCTTTTATTTATTAATGCATTACTTTGTGCTCTTTCATACAATCCTAATGATGCTCTAACACTTGGAGCTCTCTCTAAGTCTTTATTATGTCTTAATTTATCAATGAATCTTAAAGTTAAAATTAATAAATCATCATCAAAAATAACTTCTTTTAATTTTTTTCCTTTAACTTTAACAATTTCAGTTTCAATTTCAACATTCTCAGGATAATCCATGATTATAATATCAAATCTATCTAGAAAAACTTCACTTAATTTCTCAGTTCCAGCAAAATCTTCTGGATTCATAGTTGAAATTAAAATAAAATTAGAAGTTAAATCTATATCATAACTTCCTATTGTAACTCTTCCTTCTTCTAAAACTTGTAGTAAAGCATTTTGTAATTTTTCAGGAGCTCTATTTATCTCATCAAAAAATAAAACCCCATTATTTGCCTTAAAAATTTTACCTGGAGTAAAAGCTTCTATAGTTAAAGGACCATATTCTAAAGCTTTTATTGGATCAATATCTCCAATTAAATCTTCTACAGTTAAATCAGGACTTCCTTGAACTCTAACAAACCTTTTATCTCCATTAATTTTTACTTGTTTACTTTTTTTATCTAAGCATTTAGGGCAAATAGGATTTTTAGGATCACAATTATATCCACAATCATTTACAGTTATTTCAGGCAATAATTTAGCTACATTTTTAGCTAAAGTAGTTTTTCCAACACCAGGGTATCCTACAACTATAACATGCCTAGCCATAATTAAGGCACTTAATAATTGTTTTTTAGTTTTTTCTTGCCCAATTATATCATTAAATTGATCTTTATTCAAATTTGCCTTAAAAACTTCATTTATTTTCATTTTAAATCACTTACACAGAATTAAAGCATTTATAAAACTTTGTAAAATCAAAGAAATTATACATTAACTTATAATTGAGATGTATATTCTAGCGATGCCTGTCTAACATTATCACTTTCTGTAATTGCCCTTCCAACAATGCCATGAAATCTACCCAATTCTGTTAAACCCTTCCAATCATTAAAATCACCTATATTAACAAACCAAGGAGAAAGTCTTTTACTTTTTAATGAAAAATCGCCATCGCCTTTTAAGGCATTAGTAGTTAATAAATACTCAATAAACCTTACTTTATAATCTTCCATATAATCATAAAATAAGATTAAATATTAAAACATATATCTTGTATAAAATAATAATCAAAAGCTTTATAAAATAATAATATTCTAATTTATTGAAATGACTAAGGATTCTAAGTCTCAAGATTCTAAAGAACAATCCAAGGAACAAAATATTAAAATTCCTGAAGAAATAAAAGAGAAATTAAAAGAAATAAAAACAAAACTTGATTCATTTACAGATAAAATTTTAAAGGAATATAAAAAAAATATTATTGGAATTTCTTTACTTCCACCACCTCCTAAAAAAGAAGGATCTAAAGAAGATGAATTTCACGTTTTTATTTTAGCGCATGAAGAAGACATCAAAAAAATTTTTGATGTAAGAGATAATTTAATAAAAGAGATTGATAAAATTGCTCTAGACACAGATAAAAGATTAAAACCTCAAGTAATGATGGTTGATGAATTGAAAGAAGCTTGTTTTGACGCTAAATATGATTTAATTCAATTAATAGCTAATTCTGCAATTCTTTATGATTCTACTGATATGTTAGTTGCATTAAAAGTAGCAGAGATTCATAAATCAATGGTAATTAAAAAATTCGAAAAATATATTGTGAGTTATGTTGCAGCAGGTTCATTATTTAGAGGAGAAAAATCAAATGATATAGACATTTATATTGTTGTAGATGATACTGATGTAAAAAAAATGTCAAGATTTGAATTAAGAGATAAATTAAGAAATATAATCATAGATATGTCATTTGATGCAGTAGATATAGTCGGAACAAAAAAACAATTTCATCCACAAATTTACATTTTAACAGATTTCTGGGAATCTATTAAAGATGCTAATCCTGTAATATTTACATTTTTAAGAGATGGAGTCCCATTATATGACAGAGGAACATTTATGCCATGGAAATTATTATTAAAAATGGGTAGAATTCGTCCTAGTTCAGAAGCTATTGACATGCAAATGGACATAGGAGAAAAATTATTAGATAGAGCAAAGAAAAAATTATTAGGAATTGCTGCAGATGACATTTATTATTCTGTTTTAAATCCAAGTCAAGCAGTCTTAATGCTATATGGTGTAAGTCCACCAACTCCAAAAGAAACAGTAAAACTTTTTGAAGAATTAATGGTTAGAAAAGAAAAACTAATTGAAGTTAAATATGTAAGAATTCTAGAAAAAGCAGTTAAAACATTTAAAGATATTGAGCATGGAAATTTAAAAGAAATAACAGGAAAAGAAATTGATTTACTAATAAAAGATGCAGATGATTATTTACATAGAATCCAAAAAGTATTTGATGAAATTGAAAGAAGAAGAGAAAAAGAAACTATAGCAGAAACATATGAAGCTTCATTGAACATAATTAAAGAATGTCTTAATTTTGAAAAAATCAAATTTACAGATACAACTCTAGAAAAGAATTTTGATGATTATATAAAGAAAAATAAATTACCTCAATTTTTATCTCAAACGTTTAAGTATTTAAAGAAAGCAAAAAAAGATTATGATTTGAAAAAATTAACAAAGGCAGAAGCTGAAAAAGTAAAAAAAGAATCTAGAACAATGACTAGAGTTTTAATAGAATTTATTCAAAGAAAAAAAGCATTTTCATTGTTTAGGTCTAAGCTTAGATTTAAACATGCAGATATTACTGGAGAACTTTATTTATTTGACAAAGTTATATTTATTTTAGAAGACATAAAAGAAAAAACTCCATCAATATTAAAGGCAAATATAAATGAAAATTACAGTATAACAAAAACAGAAAAATCAACAAAAGAAGACCTAGATGATTATGTAAGTAAAAACCTTGATTCTAATAAAATTCTAACATTAAAAGAAGATTTATTTAATTCATTGAAGAAAATTTATGGAAAAGACATAGAAATTATACTAGATTAATCTTCTAATTTCTCTACTATTATTGCATCCACAGGACAAACACCTTCTGCTTCTTTATTTTCTAATAAATCTTGTTCTGTCTCAATAATTAACTCCCATTGATTAGTTTCTTCAATTAGTTTAGATTCTAAGAGCATTATTTTACCATCATCTTGCAATTCCCAGAATTTTGGAGCAACAGCAACACAAGAAGCAGTCCCAATACATTTGTCTCTATCTAATGTAACTTTATATTTTGCCATACTAAAGCAATTCTTAATTTCTTTTTAAACATTTCTAGCAATAAAAAAGCTTTATAAATAGTGTTTTTCTTCTAAATTTTATATATTTATATGTAATGAAGAAACATGAAAAAAACAACAAAAATGTCTTTAAATATTTTTAACAAAAATGACAACAAATAATCATATTTGGTATGAAGGTTCTATCGCAAGAATATTCCATATTAATGGAAAAGAACATGCAATATTCTCAATTCCAGAATATCCAATATACTTTTCAGCTCCAGTAGATGCAGACTCCCAAACATTTCAAGAAGCTTTACTAAGAAGATATCATGCTTTAGAAGCTCTATACACACCCCAAAGATTTACTAATCCAGAATTTAAAATTGGATTAAAAGACAAAGTTCTTCCTTTAGAAATAGATCCTGTAGAAGATTCTAAAATAATAGCAATTCTAGAAAAAAGGTTATAATAGAAAAGCTTTTTAAACAATCTCTTTTTCTTAATTATATGGAAGGAACAATATCTAATTTTAGACTTGGCGGAAACACACAATATCCAAATGAATTAATTATTGTAATAAAGGATATTAATTCTAAAGAAGAGGCAGATAAGCTTACTTCTAAAAAAGTAATTTGGACAACACCAACAGGAAAAGAGATTCTAGGAAAAGTAACAAAAGCTCATGGAAATAAAGGAGCTATAAGAGTAAAATTTGAGAAAGGATTGCCAGGACAAGCAATTGGATCCAAAGTTAAAATACAGTAAAAACATTATTAAAAATTATTATTAAATAGGCAAAGCAGGCTTAAATATGACAATAGACGCAGAAGTTTCCCCAATCAGAACAAGTAGACAAATATATAGTGAACTTATGTGACTATCACAGTTGCGCATATGACTCTAGAACAAATTGATCCTAAAAACCAAGAATTAAAGCTGGTAGGATTTAATACTAATCCCGAAGATGCTAGCTATATATCATTTACAACAGGTTTTGAAGAGAGATATGGAGGACAAGCACTTACTGCTGCTTTGTATTCATATAAAAACAGGCTTGAACAAGAGATACAAGTTCGTTTTAGACCATCAGAAACTTTATAAATTAATAGTGAACTAAAAAACTATGGTAACTTTAAGAAAAGGTAGCTGTTATTCAAAAATAACAAGACCTTGGACAAGGAAATCAAAATATAAGAAAAAAGGCTTTATTAAAGCAATTCCAACAATTAAAGTAGTTAGATATACAATGGGAGATCCTAAAAAAGAGTTTAATTATACTATAAAATTGATTTCTAAAAAACCTCATCAAATAAGACATAATGCATTAGAAAGCTCAAGACAAATTGTAAATAGAGCATTAAATGAAAAAGTTGGTCCATCAAATTATTTATTCCAAATTAATGCATATCCCCATCATGTACTAAGAGAAAATAGAATGTTGTCTGGAGCACATGCAGATAGACTTCAAACTGGTATGTCACATTCATTTGGAAAAGCAATGGGCACAGCAGCTCAAGTTCCAAAAGGAAAAGTAGTTTTTACAGTAAAAGTAAATAAAGAATTTATTGATCTAGCAAGAGTAGCTTTAAAAACAGCAACTCCAAGACTTCCTGGAACTTATACTATAGAAATTACTTAAATCCAAATTCTCCTTTTAATTTTACAAATTCAAACTTTCCATAATTTCTTATATTATATCCTTCTTTTGTTTTAATTAATTTAATCATATCTTGATATTTAACCCCTACTGGAGCTAATAAAATACCATTTTCATTTAATTGATCCACTAATTGATAAGGAATATCAGGACATGCAGCAGTAACAATAATTCTATCATAAGGCATATCTTCTTCTAATCCTAAACCCCCATCTTTATTAAAAATTAAAATATTTTTATATTTTTCTAAATTATTTTTAGCAAATTCATATAACTCTTTTATAATTTCAATAGTATAAACTTTTCCAGGTTTAATGATTTCAGAAATTAAAGCAGAATTATATCCAGATCCAGTTCCAATTTCTAATATTTTTTGTCCTTTTTCTAATTCTAATAAATCAAGCATTATAACTATTGTAGAGGGCTGTGAAATAGTTTGGCCACATAAAATTGGTAATGCAACATCTTGATATGCTAATTTTTTATATTCTCCTAAAACAAAAGTTTCTCTTTTAACTTTAAAAAAAGCCTTTATAATTTTCTCATTTTTTAAATCTCCAAAAGTTCTTAGAAAACCTATTTTCTCTTCTTTTTTCATATTATTGTATTAACTATATTCTTTAAATACCTTATTAAATAACTTTAAATACTAAAATATACTTTTAAAATTGTGAATAATTCATTAAAAAGAACATTCTATCTTGTACCTCTAATTTTTAATCTTTCATGTTCAAACGAACTTCAAAAACCTACCAAAGTTGTATTTGACATAACCCAACAATTTCAAGAAACTGATTTAAGAGATTTAATAAAAATAGATAAAAGAATTTATCAAGAAGGCCTAGACTATTTAACAAATAAACTTGAAAAATATGATTTTAAAGACTTTGATTATAGAACTACTAATCCATTAGATTATTTACTATCAATGTATGCAAGAGTAAATAATCAAGAAATTAATTTATCAACAGCTATAAATTTTATAAGAGCAATTAATTCAAATTCAGATAATCAAATTTCCTTTGAAGAATACTCCTATTCTATTGATTCTTTACTATTATTAGCTGAAGAAAGAGGCATTCTTTAAATTTAATTATTAACTATAATCTAGAAAAGTTTAAATAAAACCCTTTGACTTTAAATTATATGTCTTTAATACTGCAATTTAAAGATGTAAAAAGAGATGATATAATTAACTTAGGAGAAAGACTTTTTTTATTCACAGAATTAGTAAATAACAAAATTCAAATTCCAAATTCATTTATAATTACAAATGAAGCACTTCATAAATTTTTAATAGAAACAGGATTAAATAATCAAATTACAGAATTAGTTGAAAACTCAGGATATTCAAAAGAAGAACTTGAATCTTTATCATTAAAAATACAAGATTTAATTTTAAATGCAGAATTTCCTAATTCTCTTTTAAATGACATAAAGACAGCATATGACAATATGGTGATTCATAATGATATTTTTAAGTCTGCGTCAATTCAAACAATAGATTTTATAAGAGCAGGAAGATCATCTCCATACTTAGTAGTAAGACCATTTTTAAAAAATAATAAATATATAGAATCTATAGACAATATTAAAGGAATAGATTCATTAGTAGAAGCAATAAAAAGAGTTTTTATTTTATATTTTAATAAAGATACAATTTCATCTGATAATATTAATGATTTAAATCTAATCATTCAAAAAATGGTAAACCCAGATAAATCTGCTTTGATTTCCTTAACCTCAAATGAAATAATAATAAATGCTTGTTTTGGAACTTCAGAAATAATGAAAACTAATGAAGTTTTATATGATACTTATGTTCTAGACAAAGATAGTTTACAATTAAAAGAATATAAAATAAACAAACAAGAATTTATGTTATTTAGAGATGAAAATTTACTTAGGACTGTAAAAAGAAATTTATATATGAGGGGAGAGGAACAAAAATTAAATTATAATGAAATAGATAAGTTAATAGAAATTTTATATAAATTAAGAGAATTAGCAAATAACGAATATAAATTTGAATTTGCATTTGAAAATAATAGAATTTATCTAATAAATATAGACCCAATAGAAGAACCTAAAGAAAATATTGAAGAAATTCCTAATTTCTCAAATGCATTTCAATCTTTAGAAAATACTAAATTTAATGAAAATACTGAAAATTCAATAAATGGAGATAGCTTTTACTCAGGAAAAGTATCTGGAAATGTAAAAATTCTAAAATCATTAGAAGACATAAGTAAAGTAATTAATAATGACATAATTGTATGTAGATTTGTAAAGCCTGAATTCATAGGAGCAATAGAAAAAGCAAGTGCTATAATCTCAGATTCAGATATTTCTTCTGAAATTCAAGATTTAATAAAAGTTCCTTGTTTAATTAATACAAATAATGCTACTCAACTTTTAAATGATAATGATTACGTTACAGTTGACGCTGATTCTGGATTAATCTCAAAAACAGAGAAAACAGAAGCTAAAAAAGACACAGAAATTCCCTTTAGATTAGACATAAAAATAGATGAAAATACTAATGTTGAAGCTCTGCTTGAAAAAATAAGAAAAATTAAATGGTTTTTAAAAGATAATTAATATATTTTTTAACTTAATTCAAACCAAAAACCATATAAAATTTGCTTGTTCTAAGCCTTTAGAAGCCAAAATAAGGCAAATAGAAAGGTTTATATATAAGTTACACTACCAAATAGTAGTTACAAAGGAGGAAGATAAAAATGACAAACGGAATTCAAACTCAAGAAGGTACAGAACGTCAAGAGTATCAAACTCTAGACTCGCTTTTAACAAAAGTAGGAGCATTAAAACATACATCAAATGAATTAAATAATGCTGATAGTTATAGAGAACAATTAACACTATCAAGACAATTAGCCTTAATATTAGCTGATGGAGATAATGAAAGTCCTATTTTTAGAGAAGCTATTGACGAAATTAACGATAATCCTTACAGAGGATTTACAATGGCTAATGAAGCTATTGCTAGAGTAAGCAAAGAAGATACAGAACCATTATACAATAAATATAAACCAAAAGTTATAGATGAAGTAGTTGGTTCAATTCAAAACACAATCAAAGGAAAAACTAAAGCAGAAGCAGCCGAAATACTGAAAGATTACTTAACTGGTCTTATTGACGTAGGTAAACCAGATCAACAAACATTAAATAACGCAGCCAATGCATCAAGAGCTGATAGATTAAGAATCTACAGAGCTAAAAATGCAACAGGTACAATAAGTGAATATGAAGACTTAATGTTAAGAATAGAAGCTTCAAAATACTTAAAAGACACTAAGAACGACAAAGATGAAGTAGTTGGTTATACTTTAGACACAGAAAAAGTTGGAAAACTTATGGACAACGTTGCTACAGGTGCAGTAGTCTATACAAACTACAAAGGAATAAAACAAGCTTATGAAGCAGCTGCAGAAGCAGAAGCTGAAAAAGCTAAAAAATAAAAGTAAAACTTTTTCTTTTATTTTTTTAATTATTAAACTATTGTTGTCATTTTTATTGCAAAGCAAAAAATATTAGAATAGTTTTAAATATTTTGCTATACTTAGTCTACTAATGGTTGAGAATCTAGAAGAAAGATTGATAGACGCAGAAAGATCTATTGTAGCTATTGTGCCACACCGTTTGGAAGAAGAATTGAAATTAATGCAAAAGTTTTTCAATTCTAATAGACCGATAAGAAGATGGCATGCTAGATTTGATTTTCCAAATGAATATCATGGACATTTTGTACTAGTGATAGATTACAATAAGGGGCTCACTTCTACAATTTTTGACAATAATCCAACTCTTGCTGTAGTATTCCCACAAAAAGCTGGTGGAGATACTAATAATGTTTATGATGCCATACTAAATAAAAAAGTGCTTGGAAACGACACTTTCCTACCACGATATTTGGAAGAAACCATCCAACAATTAGGTTCATCCTACTTAGGCAAATTTCATTATGCAGACACTCTAGACGAAGGTAGTAGACATATAATTAGTACTATTAACCCGTCCTATGATAAACCTTTTCCGTTTCTAGGAAGAACAGTATAGTAATGTATAATTCCATTCTTAACTAATTCTCAGAACTAAGAAAGCCAATTATTTTTTTAATTCTAATTTTATCATTTTTTCTTCTTTTACAATGTCAATAGTTAAACTTCTCATTACTCTCTCAAAATCAATTACTTTTTCTATATGATCATCTACTTCTTTTCCAGTAATCATATTCACATTTCCATGTGCTATATCATGATATATTGTATAAACTTCTCTGTAATAATCAGCATATTTTCTATCTAACTTTCTATTTTTAACAAAAACATCATTTAAATATTCATAAATATGCTCAGGACTAGGAGGGGCTTGCTTAGCAGCCATTAAAGCAGCATGGCTACTGTCTACCATAGCCCAATATAAACTCTCAATAGCACCTAGAACGTTAGCTCTTGCTCTTGCAATATGTATTGGAGCTCTTCTCAGAGCATTATATGTAGCTTCAACACTTGGCCTTATTTTTCCTTTGGCCAATAAAACTTTTATTGGCTCAAAAAATCCTCCAAAATCAACTAATGCTTGTCCATATCTAATAACATTAATAATTAAAGGCTCTCCATTTCTTACTTCTTCCCAAAATACAGATAAAGTAACTGTATTAATGTGCAATCTATCCCTATATTTTTGACCAGAAACTAATTTAGAAAGTTCTTGTCTATACCAGCTTATTAAAGTTTGATCCCAAGCAATTGAACAATCATCAACAATAACAATAATATCAATATCACTTCCTCTTTGCATCTCATTTTTTGCAGCACTTCCAAATAAAATTACACTTTTTATAACTTCATTAAATCTTTTATAAACTTTAACTGCAAAATCATAAGCAATACTATACTCTTCAGAAAGGTTATTTTTTTCTTTCTTTACTTCTTTTCCTCTTTTTCTTAATAACTTCATCTTTAATTATAAAAATTTATTTATTCATAAATTTATTGGTTTGGTGTTCCTGCAAATCTACTTTTATCTCCTCCAATTTGTCCTCCTAATTCATTAGGTAAATTAGCAAATCCTCCGCCATAAAAGTCTCTAAAATGCAATTCCGGCAGTATATTTCCAAAACCACTTCCATAATTGTCATATATGTCAGTAGAACCTCTCCAAGTTAAATCTACACCTGGGTTAAATGGCATTAATGCTCCTTTTACATCAAATAATTGTTGATAAATAGGAGTATTTAAAGATTCTAAACCAAATAAATGAGGACTTTGTTTAAACTGAGCTACAAATGCCCCCGCCTCAACAACAGCTCTTCTTAATTCATTTTTATCCCACTTCTCAAGTAAAGCTAATTGTTCATTAACTCCTGCATTTCCCATTCCAGGAGGCAAATGCGAATCTGTAAATCCAAAAGTATCATTTATATGAACATGTTTAACAACTCCACTTTTTGCAATTGTCTCAGCTTCTTTTAGTACATCTTCATGACTATATCCAGATTTTCTTAATGTATTTATATGTCCAGTATCCCATGTTGCTCCAATTAATTTAGCAGATATCCTTTGAGCTTCTTTTTCAGAAATTCCTCTATCTTTAATTAATTTATTTTCAAATTTTTTTCTACTTTCTAAAACAACATCTCTAAGACCTTCTGCATTACCTAAAACTAAGTCAGGATAATAATTTTCTAAAGCAACTAATGGAGCATTTTCTTTAAATTGATTATATGCATAAAATACAGCACTTGCAACAGTATCTGATACTTTCTCTTTTGCAAAATCATTAACAGGTCTATAAACTTGTGGAGTAGGCATATGAGCCATAGCAGTTATAACTTGTTTATTATATTCCTCGGATCTTAAACCTATATCTTTAGCTAATTCTTCCTTTCTTTCTTTAGTAATTCTTTGATTATCTTCTACTGCTTCATAAGTTTTAATTGCTTTCTGTAATTGTTCCCATTTTTCTTTAGCATCTGGAAAAAGTTTTTTTGTATGTTCCTCTTCAAAAAATTTCTTTTTCGCATCAGCATCAGCATATTTCTCAACTTTAGTCCACATATCACCTAACTGACTTCTTGATAATTGACTCAAATTTTTAATATGTCCTTGAAGTACATCTAAATCTCTCCTATAACTAACTAATCTTCTTTGCTCTTCATCATTTAAAACTCCATGATGTTTTCCATATTCTAAGTGTTCAGCTTGCTGTGCAATTCCCTGCATCCTTTCTTGTATTCTTCTCATATCCTCTAAATAAGTTTGTACTCTTAATTGTTCATTATCCCACTCAGATTCATTGAGGTTTTCTAATCTTACAGTTGGATGAAATATATCTTTATGTTCTTTATCAGCCCCAAATTTATATCTTTCTTCATATTGCAGCGGAGCAATTTGTCCAGTTATTTGGTTTATAGCAACCCCAGTATAAGCATCTTCTGGAAACTTTAATTGCTTTCTTTGTTCTTCAGTTAATCCTGGAATTGTATGTCCTTTTCTTAACTCAAATGCAGGAGTTCCAGCAGTAGTATGAAATACAACAGGCACATTTCCAGTAGGATCAAAATCATGAGCTCTTTCTAGAATAGATTTAAATTGATTTTCTGCATATTCTCTTTGTGCATCACTATATCCCTGTTGCCCAAATCCACCTAAATCCATTATAGGTCCATGCATTGAAATTTTAGCCCCACTTAATTTTGCTAATCTATAAGCTTCTCCAAAATGTTGCTTTGGAATTTGTTCTAAAATATCAGGTTGCAAAGGTCCTAATTCAACATTAACAACTCCTTGATTTAAAGAATTAGACAATTCTTGTAATTGATTTGCTGTTTGTACTCCTCCAGGAATAGCCATATGTTTCCCATAAAAAGCAAAGTTATCATTCGGATTTAATTCATTATATCCAATAGGACTCTCTTTTAATTCAAAAGGACTACTACTTCCATAAGTAAAATTATGATAATATCCCATTAAAATGAATCCCCTTTAACTCTTGTAAAGTATCTCTCAATATCATCTTTATTTAATTCTTTCTTCTTTTTCTCCATAATTTCTAAAGTTACATCATCTCTTAATAAACGAGCAGATTGATAATTTTGATTTCCTCCAAATATTGTTCTTTGATCTTGTCCGCTTACATATCTTTCTATATTTTCTGGAGTATCACTTAAATACTTTGATGCAATCTCTCTTGCTCTTGCTTTTATCTGTGGATCTAAATCTATTGCATTTCCTTTAATACCTTCTTCTGCCCATTTTCTTTCTAAAGAATTTCTCACTTGAACACTTGAATCAATAGAATTTTCATATTTAATAATATTATCTGAAGTTGAAGGTCCATAAACAGTTCCAGTTCTTCTTTCATCATTAGTATTTTCAACAGTTCTTTCTAATTCTGAGTTTCTTCTAAAATCTCTATTTTGAGATCTTTCATACTTAGGGGCTTCTTCTACTTCCAAATTTCTTAAGGGAGAAACTAAACTTAAATCTTGTCCTTCAACAGGAACATGTTCTTCTTTTTTGTTTAATTCATCAATTAATCTTTGTAATTCTAATTTCTCATTTTTATCTTTAGTTTTCTTTATCTCTTTAATTAAAAATTTCTTTTTTTCATCTATATCTTTTAATTTCTTTAATTCCTCAATAATTTCTTTTCCTACCATGTTATCATACCATGAGTCTTTTTATAAATATCATATGCTAATAAAGCATTACTTAATGCTTTTGATTTAGCTTCTTCTCTAACTTTTTCAACAGCAAAACTTTCTCTTTCCTTAATTCCAAAAATATCTCTAATTAAAACACTAAATGGTTTAAATTTTTCCCTAGATTTTTTATCAAAGTCTTTTAAAGGCCAATCAAAGCTAGATTTCTTTTTCTTTTGTTTTGGCTTTTCTATATATTTAATATTTCCTTGTTCATCCTGTACTTTAATATAAATAACATCTTCTTTTGTTTCTGGTTTTAAATATTTATCTAAGTCACTTTGTAATTCTTTAAAACTTACATTAGTTAAATTTTCAACTAAATCCATATCTTCATATAATTCTTGACTCTCTAATATACCTAATTCTTCTTCAGTAAATACATAAGGTCTTATAAACATTTCAGCTAATCCCCCATGAACATATTGAGCAGCTTCTCTACCCCTATAAACTTGAGGAACACTTTTAAATTGAAAATTAACTTCTACACATGAATAAAACTTAGTCACAAATTTTAATCTAGCAAATTTCTCATTAATACTTTCTGGCTTAACTTCTTTTTTCCCAAATAAAGTAAGTTCCATAATAACATTATTAAATGCAGCAACAACATGAGGACTATTAAAATCTTTCATTCCTAGTTGTTGAGCTGCTCTTAAATAAGGCCTTGCCCATTTTGTATAAAGTTTTAAAGAATCTATCTGAGATTTTAAATAAGCTCTTTCTATATTATATCTTTTTCTTAATTCTCTCTCACTTATATCTCTCCATTTATAAAATTCATCTAATTTTCTTATTAAAATATTTTGTACTCTAATATTAAGATCCATATCATTTACTTTTTTAATATTTTCGGCAACAAAAAAAGCATCTCTTAAAGTTACAAATTGTAATTGCTGTGTTAAAGAATTAATAGCTCCCCTTCCATGTTTTACTAAATCCACTTGATCAAGCCACATTCCTTTTAGTGCTAAATCAGCAGCAAACTTATCTTCCTTATCTTCTGATTTTAATTGATCATAAGTTTGCAGTCTCATTTCAAATTCTTTTAAATCATAAATTAAATTTATAACAGATCTAACAACAGTATTTATTGTAGCTAATATTTTCATTGCTCTATCTTGCATTATACTTGCTCTTCCACCCATTTCTCCAAAATAAGAACTAGAAGCACTAGCTTCAAAAGCTTCTTCTACTTTATTTATGTCCAAGCCTAATCCAGTAGGACTATCATTTCTTAAAAATTCAACAAACCAAAAATAAATAGGTTCTAAACCTTCACTAATACTATCATATCCTAGATGTAACTCAACTTTTTGCCCAGTTTTTAAACTAACTAAAGCATTATCCTTAATCAATCTAATTAAGTTAGTTCTTAATTCTTTTTTTGCATCTAAATCAATATCTTTTTTTAGAACTTCATTATAAACACTAAATTTTTCTCTATAATCACTATATTTTAAAGATTCATCAAGAGCTTTAATAGCTTCTTTTCCTGATTTACCCTCAATTTTTTTTAAATATCCATCTACTTCCATATATTAAATATGTATAATTTTGCTTATATAAAACCTTTTCTA
>JAGVZF010000008.1 GCA_018302785.1 Candidatus Woesearchaeota archaeon
AAATAAGCTTATTTTTATCTTTTCTTTTTGGCACATCAGCATTCACCATGTCTATAATAATTAGAGATTTCATATTACTTTTTGTATCCCCATTTATAACTAAAAATATTACTTCTTATTTCCCCCATAGTTATTCTATAAAATCCAGCAAATAAGTACTTAAAAGTTAATTTTAATCTTCCTTCTGCCTTAAATCTTCTCACACTTAAATAAACTTTAATATTTCTTAATATTGCAATTTTAGCTCCTAATTTCTTAGCTCTTCTTGCCAAATCATGTTCTTCTCCTAATTTTACACCCTCATCAAAACCCTTTAATTTATCAAATAACTCTTTTTTTACTAATAAATAGCCTCCGTTTAAATGAGGAACTAAAGGAAAGATAATAGAAATTAAAACAAAATATAACCAATGTAAAAAATCATCAAATGAATTTCCTTCATAAGCATAAAATCTAGCAGTAACTATATCCAAATTTTTTTCTTTAAATAATCTAATAGAATTATTTAAGCAATTTTCACTTAAAACAGAGTCAGCATCAATAAACAATAAATATTTCCCATTTGCAATTTTACTGCCATTATTTCTTGCTCTTCCTGGCCTTCCACCTTTAACAATTTTACATTTATAATTTCTAGCAACTCTTAAAGTGCTATCACTACTTTTATTGTCACTAACAATTATTTCATAATCTTTATAGTCTTGAGCTAAAATACTATTAAGAAGTGTTCCTAAATATTTTCCCTCATTGAAAGTAGGTATAATTATGCTGAGCTCAACCATGGATAAATAAAAGGAATCCTGATTTAAAAAGATTTTTATTATAGGAGTATCAAGTATTTTCTATGAAATTTAACTCAAGGCAGATTATTAAACTTCTAGCTACCTATTCTTCAATAGTAATAATCATTATTAGCATATTAGTTCTAAATGGTTATGACATAAACCCGAAACCAGTAATTAAGATGGCTTTAAGTTTAATATTAATATGGATCCTTTTACTAGGTACATTAATGTACTTTTTTAGAGATAAAATAAGCAACATCATTAAAAAAATACCAATTAATTGGCAAATCAAATTTATTGTATTTGCAACTGTGCTTGCATTACTTGAAGAAGCAATCGCTGTTTTAATGACTAACCTTGCAGGATTTTTTGGTTCAGAAGTTGGTATTGCATATATCACAGCATCTACGAATTATCTTCACACTGTAATTTTCCATAGTGTCATTGTTTTCTTAGGCATGTTTATTGCTTGGTCTTATTTACTATCAAAATATGATTTTAGTGCAAATGCTGTTTTTCTTCTTTTCGGATTAACAGGAAGTTTAGCTGAAGCAAGTATTAATTCCAGTAGTCTATTTGCTGGATTCTGGTTCTTTATTTATGGCCTAATGATTTATCTTCCAACCTACTCATTGCCAAAAAGAAAAACAAGGAAGCCACTAATTAGACATTATATATTTGCAATTGTCTTAACAATAGTAGTTAGCATAGCTTTCAAGGTAATCGCTGAATTAATAAGACTTAAGTTAGGGATTATTTTCTTCACAGATTGAGCATCCATATATAAAATAAGTAATTTATATTATAAAAATCTTACGAAAGCTTCAAGTTGATTTAAAGTCTAAAATAGTAAAAATTATAAGCTTTTAATAAAAATAATTACCATGCCTTTACTTAAAGAATTTAAAGAATTTTTAAAAGAGTATAAAGTTATTCCATTATCTATTGCTTTTATTATTGGTATTGCTGCTACATCATTAATCCAATCTATTGTTAATAATTTAATAATGCCAATGATTACACCTTTTATCCCAAACGGAGCTTGGCAAACAGCTACTTTTTCTCTAGGCCCAATTATTATAGGATATGGGGCTTTATTAGGGGCAATAATTAATTTCATAATAATTGCTTTTGTTGTTTTTATAATTGCAAAAATTATCTTAAAAGAAGAAAAAGTAACAAAGAAATAAATTTACTCTGCGTCTTTAATCCCTTCATCAGTCACTATAAATATTGCTTCTGCTTCTGGTAATGCAGGAGCATCAACAAGCTTAGCAACTCTAGTCCCTTTCTTGCCTCTACGCAAGTATAGCCGATATGTCGAAGCGTGGTGGAGTACGTGCCCCCCAATAGCTTCCGTAGGATCTCCAAAAAACACATCTGGCCTTGCCATTACTTGATTAGTAATGTAAATAGCAATATTGTATGTATTCCCCAATTTTAACAGTGCATGTATATGTTTGTTAATTTTCTGTTGTCTTTCTGCTAATGTTCCTCTCCCCACATATTCACTTCTAAAATGGCTAGTTAAAGAATCAACAATAACAAGTTTTACATTTAATCCTTGTTTAATTAACTCCTCAATTTTATCCACTAATAACATTTGATGATCACTGTTAAATGCCCTTACACCTCTAAAATTCTTTAATGCTAACTCTGGATCTAATCCTTTAGGAATAGCTAATTTTTTAATAAATTCTGGTCTTAGTGTTCCTTCACTATCAATCCAAACAACAGCCCCATCAGCCCCACCTTGTTCTTTAGGCAATTGAACATTAACAGCTAATTGGTGTGCTAAAGAAGTTTTACCACTACCATAGCTCCCATAAACTTCTGTTACAGCTCCAGTTTCTACCCCCCCACCAATAATAGCATCTAAATTCTTACTTCCAGTAGTAATCTTAATAACAGCTTCTCTTTTTTTAAGTAATTCCTCTCCGCTTTCAAAGCCCATATCTAACTTTTCTCTAGCTGTAATAATTATCTTTCGAGCAGCAGCTTCTGTAACACCAGTTAGAGTAACTAACTCACCAGGACTAGCAACAGCAATACTAAGCATAGTATCAAAACCACCACTAGTTAGTTTCTCAGCTGTAGCTGCTCCTACCCCAGGCAAATCATAAATTGTAAATTCTTTTTCATCCTTTTTTGTCATTTTTAGTTATCTCCATGCTCTTCCAGGTATAACTCTTCTTGAACTTTATTTAAAATTACTATTAATCTTCCAATATCATTTCTCCTTAAATTATTAATTACATCACTTCTCCAAGTTTCTTCTCCTTTTTTCTTCCAATTTCTACTTAAGCTAAATGTTTTAAATCCTAAAATACTACCATCTACTTCTCTTTCATTATACCAAATAGCTCCTTGTATATTACCACTTCTCCATTTTTTAATTGGTCTATTATCTACCATTTTAATTCCCCCAGATTTGGTTTCCCATTTTGTTTCATAGCCTCAAAGAAAAAGTGTACTTACAATTAGTAAGTCCTCAATTTGCTTTCGCATTTTTTTCAGTGAGGTTAATCTAAGATAGTCTAAAAGTATTTATAAATGTTCTGAGTGCACCTGTCCAGTGTGTCCAGTGAAATAAAGGATTACTAGACATAAGGATAAATGCCCCCACGAATCCTTCAACTTCAAATTACACTACATTAGAATTTTCAGAAAAAATCTAAAAGAAATTTAAAAGAAATTTAGAAGTCAAATGTCACTATATAATGTTTATTCTCTTCTTTTTCTTGCACCAGCTTTTCTTTTTGCTGCCATTTGAATCTCCCCTTTTAATTTTTAATAAAATAGATATGCATTCGTCGCTTAAATACTTTTCTAATATATATCATATAAGTCTTCAATTTTCAAAACCAAGGCCAACAACCAAGATCATTTTTATTAAAGGATTTTTCTAAAATTTAGTATCCATTTCTTTAAGAATATCATCTGCCATCTCTAGAGCATTAACTTCACTAACTTCTTGAGCCATAAATTCAACTCTGTCAAACATTGCATTTTTATTGACCCTTCCACTTATCTTAAATTGCTTACCCAGAGACTCACTTCTAATATTTTCAAATTCATTAGGATTATCTTTATATTTTAAAACATCATTTCCTATAAATCTTTTAACCAAATCTCTAAATAAAACTACTCTAACATTATCACTTCCATCATCTAAGAACAAATTAAGTATAGGCACATCAACAGGAATGACATTTCCATGAACCTCACATCTAAATAAATTTTCATTCATTTCTACTTTTTTCCCACAGTTAGAACATGAGCTATAAAATCTTAAATCAAATACTTGAACAACAGTTCCTATTATCTCAACAGAGTCATTATCCTTTAGATCTACAATCTTCTTTTTCATATAACTTCTTTTCATCATAACAGGATCTTTAACTTCCACACCTTCTGGATTTAAAGTTAAATTACCCCTACTTCCCAAATGTAATTCTGGAAAAGTGTCTGTACCCCTAGAATAAGAATTTTTTACACTTAAAACATCATTGATTTTTATTTCTCCTTTCTCAACTAGACTAATAAATTTTTCATCCCATAAAACTAATCTAACAATACCGGTTTCATCTCCAACAACTAAATTTACTACCCTACCTTCCCTTTTATCAGTTTTAAAACTTCTAACTTCTCCAGTACTAACAACTTTAACATCTAAATTAACAAAATTCATTCCTGGCAATATATTACTAACTTTAAACTTTCTAGCAGATAAGTTTTCATCAAATACCTTAACTCTTAGCTCATTAGCAACTATATGAATAGCCCCTTCTTTACTAATTAGGTCTCCATATTGGGTTAATTTTTTATCAACTAATAACTCAATCTCTTTTTCACTAACACCTTTTTCTTCCTTAATTTTCCTTAAAATATCTTCATAGCTTATTCCAAACATTATTAATCACCTAAATAAAGGATTAGTCTCGAAATCAAGACCAAATTTTAATATTAATTTTTCTTTATTTATCCCATATTTATATCCTGTGTCAATATCTAGCATAAAAAACTTTCCATTATTTTTTAAGCTAAAATTTTTATTTAAATTTTTATCCCAGCAACTTTTATCACTCTTGCATAACACATATACTTTCTTAATTTCATTATTTGCATCCATAAAAGCTTTTTTAACATCAAATGAATTTTTAAACATAAATGAAGGTTTTATTGTATATTTAATATTATTATCTTCTATAACAATTTCTTTATCGCTTTTTCCATTAACTTTTTCCCTATCTAAGTCTAAATTATATTTTATATCTTTTAAATTTAAATCTTTATATAAATTAAGATACTCAGAAATATATTTATTAAATGCAACCTCAAATTTCACCTTAATAATATTATCGTCCAAAAAACAAGTATCTTCTCCTAAAACTAGTAAAGTATACCCTTCTTCAGCCCCACAATTTGTGTCTAAATTATTCATATTTTGCGATATAGACTTATAAAAACTATACTCAGCAGACTTATCTATATATAATAAAGCATCTTCTGCTTTTTGATAAACAGAATAAACTTCAGTAGCTCTATTTCCAATATGTAAATCTAAGGCTTTTTTATTAGACAAATATAATGAAATTGAAGTAACACTTAATAATAATAACACAAGTACAACAAAAACAGGCATAAATATTCCTTTATTATTTATCATAGTTAACCTTTTTCAGTAATAACTCCAGCTGGCCAATTTTGACTTTCTAAATATAACCTTATTTTAATCAGTTTATTATTATAAGTAGGAATTTCAATATATGAATTAAATTGGTCATAAAGTCCAATTCTTTCTTCAGTTTTTACTTCTAAAATCATATCTTCATTTTCCTTTCTAATTTCCATATTCCATGTATATGGTTTCAAACTTTCTAAAATTTTCTTAGTCTCTTTATTTAATAATTCCTTATAGTTATTATTATCATAACTTAAAGAAATTAAATCTGCCATATTTATTTTATCTAAATTTCCATCATTGTCTAAATCAATTTCTACATCAGTTCTTAAGTAATTAAGTAAAATTATATTTCCAGGGTTAACAATTTCAGATTCACCTATATAGTATCTTTGATCCGCCATTTTTCCAATGAAATCTGTAGTAATCCAAAACAAAAATAAAACTAAGATTAATACAATTAATCCAATACTATCCCAAAATATTGATTCAACTCCTTTTTTATTCATTTTTTATAATAATCCATGTATCAACTAATCCTTGTTTTTTGACATTATTATCAAAATAAAGAACATATTGCTTATTAAAGTAGCAATTGAAATTTTTATTTTTGACATTACATAAATCAAACGGCACATCATTTAATTTAATCTCTTTAATTACCTTACTACCTATATCTTTTAAAGTAAATTTAAATCCAATGTTAGATTCAGCAGCATAACAGTTACCTAAACTATTTTCATTGAATTTACTAAAATCAATTATTCCAGGATAAGCTCTAGCATTATCACTATAAATAGCACAATTTTTTGAATAAAAAAACCTTTGTGCTAATAAATGACTTTCTATATCCCTAACATCCCTATCCCTATTTACATATATCTGGATTGAAGCAAAAATCACAACAATAGTTAAACTTATCATAATCAATTTAGGAATAGATTGTAAAAGTTCAATAGATAAAATAAAAGCCCCTTTTTTCATATTCTATTTAATTTTTAGAAAGTTTATAAACCTTTTTTATTATTTACTTTAAAATCTTGAATAGAATTACAATTTTTACTAACACTATCAGAATCCTCAAGTGCAAAATCAGCCTTAAAACCAGTTAGCGTATCCTTAAATCTGTAAACAACAAAAATATTATCATTAAAGGTTAAATCATTTCTAATATTTTGATTGCTAAAACCTTCATTTTTACCTAAGAAATACTGAGAATAAGTTTCTTTAGTACTTCCAGGAATAAAATAATTATTTAAATAATTAGCCATATCTATAGTCTTAGATCCTGGAAAACTCTTTAACATAGACTCCTTAAATTTTACATTTGCACATACAAAACAAGCATATCCTGGACCATTAATCTTCCACTTTCCTAGTTCAACTTTACCTTCGCCAAACTGCCACCAACAATAATAAAGCTCTTCTGCAATTAATTTTTGCACAGATGTAATATCACTACTTTCATAATTATAAACATTAGTTGAACAAGCTAAATCTATATTAGGTCCAACCACAGGAATATCTGTATTTGCTTTTAGTATAAAGCTTTCTTGACAAGAGCTTCTTGAACTAATATCGGTAGCTTTTGGAAAGAACTCATTAATAAATATGGGAAGAATAGCAAGAAATGCAATTATTATAAGTAAAATTTCTACAACAAATTTTATATCTCCTTTTCTATTTAAGCCTTTCAAGTACATTTTTTATAGCACCCCAAAATAATATCATAAATATTATTACCAATATAAGAACCACAATAGCTAAAACAGCTCCAGAATTTCCTCTTTTATGCATAATTATAAATAAATAACTTTGTTTAAAAATCTTACTACTTTACTATTAGCTTATTATCAGTTTTTTCAAAACTAATTTCATTTTTAAGTTCACCATTACTATTTATTTCAATATTTTTACTTCCTACACAACTATAATAAGCTTTTAATTTTTGATCTTTTTCACTGGTAACAGCTAAATTACAATCTTTACTAATTTCTAAATAATATCCGTCAACATTTTCTTTTACAATTAAATTCCCATTGCCACTTAAAATAGAATTAGTTTCCAATGCTAAATCAGCCACTTTACTTTTCTGTTTATAGAAATTATCATTAGAAGCCCTTATTACAAAAAGCATCAAAGTTAAGAATATTATACTTGCTACAACAGTATAATATATATAAAGTGTTTCTCTTTCATTCATTTTTAGGTACGGCCTCTGATTCTAAAATTTTAATATAAACCCCTTTATCAACTTTACTTATATTTAATATATATTGAGTAGTAGCCTGAGGTCCAGGACCAATAGGAATTCTATTAGATGCTTTTAACAAAAATTTTTCATCTAATCCAGAACTAGAATAATCTCCATTAATATTTTCCAAATCGCTAAAAACACTACACACTTTTCCTGCACAATTATAAGGATTATCTTTATCTTTAGTTAGACTACATAAACATAAACAACTTTTTTCATAACAAATACTTGGCTTGTCAGCTAAATTATTTCCATATTTATTTAATCCAATAAGCATACATCCAGGATTTATAGTAAAAATTGCTTCTTCTGCCTTATTAGTACTAAAAACATTATTTACTTTATTATAAAGCAAATTTAAATATTGTACAGAATCTTCACAATAATCTTTATCGGTTAACATAGATAATATTGTTTGTACAATAACAAAAAACAATATAATCCCTAATGCAGCTAATAAAACTCCTTGAATAGTTTCTAATACTGTTCCAGCCCCACCCTCACCTTTACTCAATTTTGACATCTTTTATAACTTCAGTCCCTTTAATAAATCCGTCTAAAGCTTTAACTACCATAGAAATTTTATCCCAGTAAACTATAACAACTAATATAAGAACCAAAGCAACAATTATTAAAATGACAACTGTATTTAGGGGGAGTTCCTGTCCTTTTTTCTTTAACATTTTAAAACTATGGTTGTGTATTACAATTAATTTCAGGACAAGAAGTTAACTCACTACACCTCTTTGATTCCCCAGGATCTATTTTACCATTACTGTCAAAATCAGCTTCTCTGTCTTTAGTACAAAATGAATTCCAATAATCTACTCTTGATGCTTCATTTGGAATTAATCCATAACTAGTACAAATACCATTACACTCTGAAATTATTGTTCCTAAAGTTATTGGTTGTTTTTTAAATATCTCCCCTATTTTAGAAACTACACCTTGAAATCCACCTGTAAAGAATAAAGCTACAAAGATTAAAACTAATATAACAAGAATTGCTATGACAACAACATTCATAGACAACTCAACACCTTTTTTAGCCCTGCTCATATTCAATATTTAAATTATTTAGTATTTAAGTCTTTTGGTTATAAATTCTTAAATGCAATAAGGTTTAGTCTCTATTAATTTAATATTTTTTAATTCATTAGTAATTAAACATAAACTGTTATCACTAAACTTATAAAAAATAATAAATTCTTTATTTTTTACTTTACTATTCTGAGAATAATCAGCCATAATTTTACTTGCCTTGCTAAAATCTAAAGAAAAACTAGCATCTATAGAAGATTTATCAATAACATTATTTTTGTTTATAACAACACAACTAACTTTATTTATTATATTGATCTCATTAATTACTGCTTTATCTTTATTTAAAAGAATAGCTTTATTTTCATTAAAGTTAATTTTATAGTTTGAAGGAAGTCTGCTTACATCTTTAAAGCATTTACAATCTCCTTTAAAATTACCGCATTTATTTAAATTTCCCATAAAATTAACAAAGGTTTGATTAACAGTAATCATATCTGGTGTATCTATATTGTCATTACCAATCCCTAAAATTGGTTTAACAACAGCAAATAACTTTGGCGCAAATATCATAGTGCCTACAAAAATAACTATCACAAATAAAATTGCATAAGCAATCTGATTTGACCAAATTCCTTTCATCTAAACACCAATCCCTATTTTAGAAATTAAACTAGAAAGTTTGGTTCTTAAAAGCCAAATTATTATTGCTGCAATAACCAATAAAATTAAAGCCATAATAGCTTTTCCAAGTTCATCCCAATGTAATTCCCCTTTTTTCATAATTTTAAATAAATCTTCTGATTTTTAAATTTTATTAAATTACAAATCCTTGCATTATAACAACAACTAAAGCATTAAAAATTATAATAAACAAAAATGCAACTAAAACATAAAGCAAAGTTCCTGTAAACATATTCTTTCCAATTAAATATTCTTTTCCAATTTTATCAGGACCATTTTCAATACCGCTTAAAAGCACACTTAAAATATAAATAACTTCAACAATATAAACTCCAATTACAATTTGAAAATAATATCCAGGAACTACTTCCTTAATATTAACTAATGCAGATATAGTATCTGCTCCTCCAAAATTAGCCAGACCTTCCTCAGGCCCAGTTTCTGGAATTAAACTTGTTAGTCTTCCTATAATACTCACAATTAAAGAAGCCATTCCAACAACAATACCAGCAATAATTGGGGCTAAGAAATTAGTCATGCTTTTCATCCCAGAAATAATTTCTTCAAGTATATCTTTTAATCTCTCATTAATAGAATGTATTTGATTGACATAATTACTTATACTTATTAAACTATTAGAAACAACATAAGGACCTTTTTTAGAACTTTCTACTAAGACTTCCATTGAGCTTTCTATTAATGGACTAGGATAATTTAAAATAGCCCCATTTTTTAAATTAAAAATTGCTTCTTCAATCCCCATACCTAAATTATTAATATTATGGCTAACAATATTAAAAAAGTCTCCAGTAGGAGTTCCTTTCATATTCTCTGCAACTTTATCAAAAGCTAATTCTGAAGGTATTCCATCCCCTATTCTATTCCCTAATTGAAACAAACTTCCAGAAAATTCTGCTTCTAATTTAATAGTATCATTTCTTATTTTAATTAATTCTTTTGTTTTTGTTCTATAATAAATTCCAAGTCCAAGAGCTAATCCAATAGGGATAAATAAACTAATTAAAACAGCACCAACACCATAAGGCCCATAGCATGTATTATTCTCACAAATATAATCTAAAAAATTTCCAAAAGGTCCAAATTTAAAGTCAAAATTTGTAGAAATAACATGCAAAGTTATAGGAAGTAATCCAATAAATAGTAAAATTATACACACAGAAAAAGCAGTAGAAAAAGGATTCTTAGTTTTAAATCCTAAGAAACTTTCACCATAACCAGTAGGTCTTTTATTAAGAAGGTTTACCCCAAAAATAAATATAGTTATAGGTAGTATCATATCATAAAGTATAAATATATGCCACCATTTTATTGAGCCCCCTAAAAAAGTTCCAATTAAAGGAAACATAATTAAACTTAAAATTGGAAGAACTACCCCTAACATATGCAACATTTGTATAGGATTTTTTAAGTCATGTGCATAATGTAACATTCTTTCATAAGTCCCATTTAAAATTACATCTAAAGCCTTATCCAATAAAGTTAATCTTCTATCTTCATTAGGTTCATATAAACTGCTTACAATTAAATGAAAAGAATTTGAAAATTCTAAATTATATGGCCTCCAATTTTCAAGATAATTATCTAAACTTTCTTTTATATTAGTAAATTTATCTGTTTCTACATCCCAGAATATTTTTCTTAAATCTAAACTTAATGGTTCTTGTATATGACTAGCTGCAAACTTAATAGCATGTTCTAAATTACTTGTATGCCTCATATACATTACTATATAAAGAATGCATAATACCATTTGATTGCTTGCCTTAAGTCTATAAGAAGCAGCAATTCTACGAGGTATGTTTGTAATTGGTTTTACTACAATCAATCCTGCAAGCGCAATAATCAAAGGCAAAAATAAAGCAGAATAAATCTCTTCTTGAGGTATGTTTCCAAAGAAAAAACTGAAAATTCCAACCAAAATTCCAAGTATAACAATTAAGGCTCCTGATAAAGCACCAAAACTAGCAGCCCCAATAGGAGTAATATTCAAATGTGTAAACTTAATACTTTCTTCTAATTTTTTATACTCTGCATCTTTAGGTCTTACTCGGATAACGCTCTCAAATTTATTACATAATTTTTCATAAATACTAAGCTTTTTAGAAATATAATGTTCTCTAAATATTGTATATTCTGTTGAAAAATCAGGATTTATATCTAATTCTTCAAATTTATCTGATTTTTTAATTTTATTTTTATACTTATCTAAAATATCTTTTACTTCATTATCCTTAAAAGACATAATTTACCTCTTTTTTAATTCTTTTTTAAACCATTCATTCCATTCAAAAAATATTTTTTGTGAATTTGAATTTCCAAATTTATCATATATATAATTACTTATTCTATGAAATTCATCATTACTTCTTATAACAAAATCTGCTTCTAATAATTCAAGCCTATTTAATAAATTACTTTTATCTAAAATTTCTTTTTTAATCTTAGCTCTTAACATAATATTTTCCCAAATAGATTCCCAATCTTCACTCCATTCTTTAACATTTGCTGCAATACTTTTAATTATATCAGAATCTCCATTAATTAAGTTATCAGTAATTTCCAATTTATCAGTAATAGGGTTATATTTCATTAAATCAACAAAAGCTCCTTCTTTTAACGGATCATCATCCCATTCTTTTCTTACTTCAGTTATACTAACAATTCTTCTTTTTTTATGTAATCCATCTGCACTTTTAATAGGATTAGCAATAACTATAATATCTGTAGCCTTAAAACTTGTCTTAGGAACACCTAAGTCATTAACGACTCTATCAAACAATCCATAAGGAGAATCTGCATGTATTGTTCCAGCAACAACATTTGCTAAAGCTCCAACTCTCATAGCTTCAAATAAAGCCAGTGCCTCCTTACTTCTCACTTCCCCCACTATTAAACAAGAATCACCCATTCTTAAACTAGTTCTTATGCCTTCATCAGCACTTAATTCATTTCCACCTGTAGTCATTAAAGCAGCCCTTACTTTTAAAGGTTGAATATTATACCCTAAATCTCTAAAAGACTTTACAGGCAATTCTAAAGTGTCTTCAACGCTAATTATTCTATATTTTCTCATAATTTCTACAATAATAGAGCTTAAAAAACTAGTTTTACCACTACCTCTTGTTCCAGCAACAAGTATTGTTCTAGATCCATCAATTAAAAAACTTAATAATCCTGCCCCTATGTCATCAATCATCCCATTTTTCATGAATAAAGGTATTGTCCATGGTTTTTCTCTATGTCTTCTAAATGTATATCCTAAACCTAGTGGATTTAATGGATTAGAGATAATAGCAACTCTTGCTCTTGCCCCAGGTACTGATAAATCTGTATCAAGCACAGGATTTGCTTCATCTAGAGGCCTTCCACTTATTATTCTAAACTTTGTTGCCCAACTGTCACCATCTTCTTTACTAGGTATAACATTAGTTACACACTCATCAAAATCTTGATGCAAGATAAATATTGGAGTTTCTCCAATAGGTCCATTAACATTAATATCTTGAATTTTTTCATCTTTTAATAAAATTTCAATAAGACCAAACCCAATAGTATATCTAACCAAAATCTTAGTTAATTCTTCAACATCTTCATAAGTTAAAGAAATACTTTTTGCATCAGCTAATTCTGTTAATAAATCTCTACTTATATTAGAAAAACTCTGCCTTACCTTCTCAGTTTCAACAAATTCTTCTGGCTTAGGTTTATATTCTATTAAAACAGTTCTTGCTTCTTCTAATAATAAATATTTATCTTCATCTAATCTAAATTCTGGAGGACTTAAATGATATAAGTGTTTTATATCTTCATTAATATCAAATATCATAACATTAGTATTTTCGTCAATACTATAAGTATCCAACTCAACAGATTCTAATGGTGGCTCTGCCACAAGCCTAGTCATCATAAAATCAGGAGTTATAGTAGCCTGAAAAATATTTTTATAAATTGTTCTATCTCCAATAGCATGACCATCTAAATATGGCTTAGCTCTATTGATTAACATAGTTTTATCTAACATATTTAATAAGTATTCAATTAACTCTAATCTTAATTTTTTAAGTTCATCATATTCTTCATGTTTTAAATTAATTTTTTCTTCCCTAAGAATTCTTTTTAATTCAACATAAGCGCTAATAGGATCTTCCTTAACTAGGTTAAGAAGTACATTAGCAATAACTACAGAATATTCCTGAAAAACTTGATTAGACACTATTTTTTGTTTACTAATATAGTTATAAACATTAGAAATTTCCCTTAATATTCTAGTTTGTTTATTATCGTAAGAATAAACTTTATTCTTGTAAAATAATATTCTACTAACTCCTGGGGCTTGTATTAATTTTTCTATAACATCCCTCATAACTTCACTATTATCTTCTACACTAGGAAAAAGAGGAACTCCTTCATAATTAATCCTCATAACTTCTTCTTGTCCCTCTTTTATCACCTCAAATTCTCCAGGTTTTAATTGTCTTTTGAAGACCATATTACTACTTTAAATTAACAACATAAGTTTTATTACTAAAATTATTATCAAATTCAATTAAATAACTTTCGTTTTAAAATGAATAAAGATATGCAGCCTTTAGAAGATTACAATACTGTAATTGATATAAATAGTAAAATAAAAGCTTTAGAAAGTAAATATAACCTTTCTAGAGATAGACTTTTCTTAATAAACCAAAATATGATTGATCAATTTAAATTAACCTCATCAGAATTAAGATTAGTTAAAGATGAAGTAAGAGACTTAAAAACAGAATTAAACTCAATTAAAGAAACAATGTTCTCAATATCAAAAGAATTAAATAGATTCGCTAGAAAAGAAGAAGTAAAAGTTATTGAAAAATATGTAAGTTTATGGGACCCATTGAAATTTGTAACTGAAGACCAATTAAAGGAGATATTAGAAAATGCCTCAAGAAAAAAACGCAAGTAGACTTCCTATAGATAGAGTAGAAATAATGAGATCTCAAGGTTTGTCAGATAAACAAATAATTGATAATTTACAAAAAGAAAATTACTCAAATCAAGAAATTAATGATGCTCTAGAACAAACTGCTATTTCATATTCAATAAATCAAAAACCTTTTGAAGAACCAATAGATTTTCCAGCACCACCTTCCCCATCAACCCCTACAATATCACAACCTCAATTTAATAGACCAAATTTCCCACAACAATTCCAAGCTCCACAACCTTCATTTTTTGATCAAAGTCCAAGATTTAACATAGATAGAATTGAAGAAATCGCAGAATCAATAGTAAATGAGAAATGGTCTGAATTAACAAGAGAATTTGGAGATTTAAACACATGGAAAGATAAAGTAACTACTGAAATTCTATCAATAAAACAAGAGATTGTTAGAACTCAAGAAAGATTTGATAATTTACAAAAAGCTATGTTTGGAAAAGTAAATGAATATAATGAAAGTGTTATTTCAGTTTCTACAGAAATGAAAGCATTAGAAAAAGTTCTTGAAAGAATAATAAATCCATTAACAACAAACATAAAAGAACTAAATAAAATAACAGAAGAAATAAAAAAACAAAGAAAATAATTATTATTTACTTGGAGCAATATTTTCGGTGATTTGCCTAACAGCAACAGCACATATAACTAGAATTACTATAGCTCCTAAAACTCTAGGATGAAATATTGTCTTAATAGTTTCTCCACCAGTAGTTCTATCTCCATTTGCATCAGTTTTATAAGGACTAAAAACTCCTTGAAATACATTTCCTATTCCTATAACTAATAATAAAATAGAAATAATAACAATGAAAGTAGGGCCTCCTAAATGTGGCAATATTTCATCTTGTTTTTTTCCAGTAAACATCAATACTAAAAATATCATAAATATCATTAAAAATATAATAACAAACCAAGGGGTTAAGAAATTAACAAGTTTTACAACATCTTCAGTTAATAAAACAATAATTGCAACCGTAATAGCAGCAACAGCATTGACATTTGTACTTTCACTTAAAAACTTAGTTTTTGTTAGCATCCCAAAAGTTAATGCAAATATAAAAACTGCTGTAAATATAGGTAAGAAGAACTCAAGAAATCCTAGATCTAAGAAAGTAGCCATTTTAATTTATTATCTTTTCTGCCCCCCCTTTCCAAATTGTTTATCCACACCTTCACTAAATTTATCTGTATCAAAGCTTTTGCCTTGTCTTAAAAGCACGAATAATACAATAATAATTACCACAATTGTAACTATAAGAGGTCCATCTAAATACCCAGAGGAACCTAAATTACCGAAGTTAATCCCCAAATAAGTTTGATCTTTTAAACTCCAAATTAAACCAATAATAGCTAAAATAACAGCTATTAATAAAGGAATTCCTCTAAAACCTTGTTCAACATTAACTCCAAGTAATCCAAACAAAACTAATCCTAATAATGCAATTACAATTAACAATCCAACATTAGATATATAACTATTAATCACTTGGCTAACATCTGTATTTGCTATGAAAATAAATGAAATAACTAAGGATAAAATAGCATTAATATTTGTCTTTGCATTTTGTCCTTCTAACCCCAAAAGTTTAGTTTTTTCTAGAATTGCAAAAATTAGTGTAAAAACTAATAAAAATGGCAAGACAATATCAAAGAATCCATAATCCTTAAGAGATTCAATTAAAGTTCTAAAGTCAGTAGCCATGTTTAACCTCCTTTCTTCCCCTCACTTTTAGGCCCTCTTACCACAACTAATATAGCAGCAATAGTAACCCCCAAAAATATAATACTTCCGAAAACAGAACCACTGCTACCTTTACCTATAAAACTTAAGATATACTGAAGCCAAGTTTGCCCATTGTCTAATGTTAAAGCATCCATAAATATTATAATTAATCCAATAAACAATATTATACTAAAAGCAGTATACCAAGATTCATGGTCTTTTCTAAAATCAAATTCTCCAGATTTCCAGAAAAGTCCTAACATTAATAGAAAAGATAAAAACACAACAATGAGTAAAACAACATTTGGCAAAGACCTATTTATAGCAGTAACAACTTTATTTGTAGCAACAACTAATAAAGCTGCCACAAAAGCAACCATAGCATCTAAATTCCTTTTAGGAGTTTCATTCTTATCTTCAGTACCTAAAATTCTAGTTTTTTCTAGAATTGCAAAAACTATTGTAAAAACAAGAAGAAAAGGAAGCACTACATCAAATAAACCGAATGCCCTGAAAAATTCTATAGCATTTTGTAAACTACTAGCCATGTAACTATGTAAAGAAATTTAGGGATATATAAAAGTTATGTTTTTACTCACTCTTTTCTAATTCCTCTTCATGCTCTGGCAAAGCATTTCTACTTATTATCATAACATCACTAATAGCCCTAACCATATGATGTGGCACAATAACACCCTTAGCTCCACCTAAGACTCTACTTAATTTAGAGTTTTTTGTAGCCCTTACTCTCCAACCATCAATTTTGTTATTAGCTAATATTGATTCTTCCACAGTCCCAAAGAAGTCTCCACTATCTGTATAAACATCCATATCATATAATTCACTAATTTTCCTCGTTTTTATCATGATTATTCCTCCTGCTTATATATTCGAAATATTTTTAACTTTAAAAACTTTTTCGTTTAAAAATGATTATGTCTTATCCAGAAATAATGTCCTCTCGGTAAAAAAGATAAGACCTGCTGTAGAGCAGGTTCTTATGAAGAAACTTAACAAGAGAAAGATAAAATGGA
>JAGVZF010000009.1 GCA_018302785.1 Candidatus Woesearchaeota archaeon
AAAGGGATTTGAACCCTTGAACTTACTAAAAGACAGGATTTCTCCTACCAATTCTGGTCACTTAAGTTTCGCAAAATACGAAATCTGAGTTTCGCAATTAAGTTCCTGCGCATCTAGTCTTTCCTAAGTAAGGAAATTTGACCAGGCTTTGCTCTGAGGAACTAAGATTTTTTATCTTATGTTATCCCCGCATGCCAGGTACTTTTGAAACAGGTTGGGTCATATTTAAAAACCTTTCTTCTTAGACAGTTTTTGTGAAAATATAAAAGCTATTAATTCAAATGATCAATAGAGTTAGAAACTAGAACTTTATATTCTTTATTTTTATTAATTTCAAAAACATTAATACTTGTATTATGTTGATTATCAATTGAGATAATATCCTCTGCTTTTTTATTAGTAATAACTGCTATTAGTGCTTTATTAAATCCATTATGACTAACTAAGCATACCGTATCTTTTTGATGCTTTTTTAATATATTTTGAAGAAATTTTTGTGCTCTGTTAAATAAATCTTGCATTTTTTCTCCATTTTTTGACTCTACAATTGTAGCTTTGAAATTTTTTGGGTCTATACCAAAATCACTTGGTTTCCTTCCTTGAAATTCCCCTAAATATCTTTCACGTAATTCTTCTGTAAAAATAAGTGGAACATCTTTATGAAACTTAGCAATTTCTTTTGCAGTATCAGAAGCTCTTTTGAGATCGCTAGAATAGATAAAATCAATTTTTTCGTCTTTTAATCTTAAAGCAGCTTTTTTAGCTTGTTCTATTCCTTCCTTAGAAAGAGTCCCAGGATTATGACCCATCATAACGCCTAGCTTATTTTCTTCTGTTTCTCCATGGCGGGTAATTATTAATCTCATGTTTAGTGTGGGGAGTGAAAGATTTATAAAATCTCTTTATTTTCATATATTAGTTAACTTTTTATAAAATTAATACCTTACAATTTTATGCTAAAAGAAAATTTTAGATATTCAACAATAATTTTATGCATTATAATTTTTATAGTCTTCATATTACAAATTACATTAAATGGATTTACTGATTCCTTTAAAATTCCTTTAAATTAATTGGAAAAGATGCTTTTAATAGACCATGGACATTAATTACTAGTATATTTTTACATGGAAGTCTTGAGCATTTAATGTATAATTTATTTGCTTTAGCATTATTTGGAATAATTTTAGAAAATGTTATTGGGACTAGAAAATTTCTTGTATTGTTTTTTATTTCTGGATTATTTGCTTCTGTAATTTCTAGTTTTTTTTATAACTCTGCTTTAGGTGCTTCTGGAGCTATTTATGGCATTTTAGGAGCTTTAGTAGTTCTTAGGCCCACTATGCAAATATGGGCTTATTATATACCAATGCCTATGTATATAGCTGGACTTGTTTATTTTGTAGTTAATTTCTTTGGTGCTTATTTTGGAATTGGAAATACGGGAAAATTAAAGCAATGATGAACATTAATATACTTATGATAATCAATATTAAAACCCACATTGCTATCATAGCTGATAGTGACCTAGGTGTCAAAGGTTTGTTGAACCAAGAATCTGATTTATTGTTAGGCATAATATTAATGAAATTATTTTACATTTAAAACTTTATATTTATTGAATAGTAACAATTTGTTTCTAGATAACTTTAAATATACTACAATTAAGATAAATTTATGCCTCAAAGATATGAAAGTGGTGGTGAAAAGAAGGTTGCAGATTTCTTGAGGAAAAAAGGCTTAGATTTTGACTATCAAAAACCAATTATTATAAGACATGATGACAAAGTTTCAATTTGGTATCCTGATTTTTATCTAAATGATTTTAATATAGTTATAGAATATTTTGGGATGGTTGAAAAGTTTTCATATGTTAAATCAATGAAGTATAAACAAGCAATATTTCATAAGGAAAAAATAAATTTCATTTCTATATATCCTGAAATGATTAAGAGCGAAGATTTTGAAGAAGTTTTATGGGAGAAAATTAAGAATATAATTCATCATAAAGTAGAGGTCTGGAAAAAATTAGATGAAGTGGCAGAACAAAAAGAGTTAATGAGGAAAAGAAGATATCATGTTGGAATATAATCTTTCATAATTAAGTTTCTTTTATAATAAATCTTTAAATATACTAAAGACTTAATATTATAAATGTACAAAAAAAGAGAGTATATAAGAAGTTCTGAGATTGGGCGATTTACATTTTGTAGTTTAGCTTGGTATTGGAGTAAAATAGGAATAGAACTAAAAAGCAAAGAAGCTAATATTGGAACAGAAAAACATATAGAATTAGGAAAGAATATTGATTTGTATAAAAAAACACATAAAATATCTAGAATATTTTTAGTTATTTTTGTAATAAGTTTAATTTTGATGATATGGTTAATATTTTATTTATATTAATTGGAATAATTGTACTATCTTTAATTTTATTCTTAATATTTAGAAAGTTATCTAGGAAAATTAAAAATGATAATAAATTACCAAGTGGAAATATTTTTAGAACTGACTTAAATAAACCAAGCAAAGCATTAGTATCTGATAAATATAGACTAATTGGAAAACCTGATTATTTGTTAAATGTAAATGGAAAGATAATTCCTGTTGAGTTTAAAACTTCTAGTAACAACAAATTAAAAGATGGGCATGTTTTGCAATTAGCAAGTTATTGTTTATTAGTTGAAGAGTGTTTTAAGCAAAAAGTTGATTATGGCATTCTGGATTATAATGGAGTTAAATATGAAATTCCTTTTAATGATGATTTAAAAAATGAATTACTTAAAGTTTTATTTGAAATTAGAAGTGTTAGAGAAAAACCTTTGAGAAACCATGAGAATCCCGGAAGGTGTTTAAATTGTAGTTATAATTATGGTTGTCCAGAGAATTTAATTAATAATAATATGGAAGATGAGGTCTTTATAAAGAAATTTGATAAATAGAAAGGTTTAAAAGTATTGTTTATCTTAAAATATTATGAGGGGTTTTTGGTTAATTTTAGTTATTGGATTGCTGCTAATAGTGGGCTGTAATAGAGGAGACTCTGCTACAGGAAAAGCTGTTCAACAAATAGAAGAAGTCAAACAACCAGAACCTGTGCCAGTTGTTGAAGAGCAAAAAGTGGAGGAAGTTAAGCCTAAAGAGGTTATAAAACCTAAGCCAGTTGAAAAGAAGTTAGAAGTTCATTTTATTGATGTTGGATATGGAGATGCTATTTTATTTAAATACGATAAAGATATTATATTAGTAGATTGTGGCAGAACTGATGAAGCAATTTATGATTATTTATCTAAAATAAAAGTTAGTGATATAGATTTATTAATTACTACAGTTCCATTAAAGGAACATATTGGTGGATGTGATAGAGTTCTAAGAAATTTAAGTGTTCATAAAGTAGTAGATAATGGAAGAAGTCCTTCAGATGAAGACTTTGAAAATTACTTAAAGTATAGGGGAGGAACTGCATATAGTGTTATTGATAAAGGTGATGAACTAAGTGTTGGAGATATAAAAATAAGTGTCTTAGGAGCAAATAATAGATTAGAGGATACTAAAAGTAATTCTGTTGTTATGAAAGTTAGTTATGGAGATATTGATTTTCTATTAGCAAGTGATTGTAATGATGAATGCGAGAGTAAATTACTTCTAGGAAAAATAATGCAATCAGAGATATTTAAAGTAGCTAGTCATGGTTCTATGTTGTCTAATTCTTATGAATTTATATTTAAAATAAATCCAGAAGTTTCAATAATAACATCAAGTAATGATAATAGATATAAAAATCTTCAACAAACTGTTTTAGATAGGTTAAGTGCATCTGACGTTTATAGAACAGATTTACATGGAACTATTATTATAACAACTAATGGAAAAACATATAATGTAAAAACAGAAAAATAAATTCTTTTCCGATAAATTTTTAAATAAATTGCATAGCGATATTATATTTTATTCAATAATATGAAAGTTTTTTTAAATTATGTTAAGGAACATAGAAAATTATTAATCTTGGCTTTATTACTAGCAACTATAAATCAAGTATTTTCTTTATTAGACCCACAGATATTTAGATTAATTATTGATAATTATGCTACAAAAGCTAGTGATATTTCTAGAGATGTATTTATTAAAGGAATTTTATTGCTTTTACTAGGATCTATAGGAGTTGCTTTAGTTTCAAGAATTGCAAAGAATTTTCAGGATTATTATGTAAATGTTATAAGCCAAAAAGTAGGAACTTCTATGTATTCTGATAGTGTTAAACATACATTAAACTTGCCTTATAATATATTTGAAGATCAAAGTTCAGGCCAAATTTTACAGAAATTACAAAAAGCTAGAAATGATAGCCAAACAGCCCTTCAAAGTTTTATAAATGTAGTTTTTCTTTCTTTTATTGGAGTATTATTTGTTTTAATTTATGCATTTATTGTTAATTGGTTAGTAGGATTAGCTTATTTATTAATAATCCCTATAATTGGAATTTCAACTTATATGATAAGTAAAGGCATAAAAGCGGCACAGAAAAATATAGTTATTGAGAGTGCTGCTTTAGCAGGAAGTACAACAGAAACATTAAGAAATATAGAATTAGTTAAAAGTTTAGGACTAGAAAAACAGGAAATTGGAAGATTAAATAAGGTTAATGATAAAATTCTTGATTTAGAGTTAAGTAAAGTAAAAATAATCAGGAAATTGAGTTTTATACAGGGAACTTTGATTAATGCATTGAGGTCTAGTTTATTATTGCTAATGTTGTGGTTAATATTTAGGGAACAAATTTCTTTAGGGGAATTTTTTAGTTTATTTATTTACTCATTTTTTGTATTTTCTCCATTACAAGAATTTGGGAACATTGCTGCGTTATATCAACAAGCTAGAGCAAGTAATGAACAACTAGAAGAAATACTTAAAATAAAACAAAAACAAAAACCAATAAATATTGTTGAGATAAATTCATTAAAGAATATTAGTTTTAAGAAATTAGGATTTAAATATGAAAGTGGAGATATTCATTCTATTTATGATATAAATATTAAGATAAAAGAAGGAGAAACTATTGCTTTTGTTGGACCTTCTGGAAGCGGAAAAACTACAATGGTTAAATTAATACTTGGATTATATGAACCAAGTAATGGAGAATTATTGTTAAATGATATTAATTCTAAGGATATAGATTATGATAAGTTTAGAAAGAAAATAGGATTAGTAAGTCAAGAAACTCAATTATTTTCTGGAACTATTAGAGAGAACTTATTATTTGTAAATCCTAATGCTACTGATGAAGAATGTGTAAAGGCTTTAGAAGCTGCTTCTGTTATTATTCTAACTGAGAGGGGTGGAAAAGGCTTAGAAACAAGAATTGGAGAAGGTGGAATAAAGATTAGTGGTGGAGAAAGACAGAGATTAGCTATTGCAAGAGCTTTATTAAGAAATCCTGAATTAATAATATTTGATGAAGCTACAAGTAGCTTAGATTCTATAACAGAAAAGTCTATAACAGAAACTATTAAAGAAATTGTTAAGAAAAGAAAAGTAATTACTATTTTAGTTGCTCATAGGTTAAGTACAATAATGCATGCTGATAAAATCTATGTTTTTGAGAAAGGTAATATTATTGAGGAAGGAAATCATAATAGTTTATTGAGGAAAAAAGGATTATACGCTGCATTATGGAGAGAGCAAAGTGCTAATGGAGATTAAATTATTTCTCAACATGTTTTAGTATTTGCAAAGCTTTAAATAAAAAATAAAGTTTTTCATTAGTGTAAAATGAGGCCTAAGAAAAAGAATTTTGTTGAATATTTTAATAGTTTAAAATATAGAAATTTGATAATTGGGATTGTAATTTTTGTTATTTTGATTTTGTTAATTACTTTTGTTTTGTTGGGAATAAGGATAAGCTTTATAATTAATGATGAGCTTTCAATTCAACTAGAGCCTTTAGATAAGAATATAGTTACAACTTATGATAAAGATAATAATATTAGTTTTGAATTTGTTAATGATAATAGCTTTGTTTGTAAATCTGAATGCAGCTATGAGTTTATTGATCTAAGTAATAACAAAGTTATTGATACTGACACTTTAATATTAAAATCTAAGACTAAGGTTATTAAAAATTATGATTTGACCCCTAATGAATATGGATCTGGTCAAGATATTTATAGTTTTCAAGTTACTTGCCATAATATAAAAAGCCTTTTTTGCGCTACTGATGGCAAAGATAGATACAAGAGTTCATTTGTTACTTTAAGTTATGACTTAAGTGAAGAAGAAAGAGCAAAAGCCTTAAGGATTAAAGATAAATTAAATGGTTTTCTTACTATTTTAAGAAATATAGATATTAAGAAGCAGGAAATTACTTATTTATTTGATAACTTATATTTTATTTTGAAAGATAGCTTGTTTTTTAATAATTTAAACTCATTAAATATAGATGTTTCTAATGTTAATAGTGGCTTTAATGATTTAGAAAACAAAAGTAAAAATATGGTAGATTTATGGGACGCTAATAATTATGTAATTCTATTAGACATACTAAATGAAACTAGTAGTAATCTTAGCATAACTTATGACAAAGTTAATTCCACCGAAATTAAACTTTATAATTTAATTGATAATTATAATAGTCTAGTTTATGATTTGAATAGTTTAAGTGATAGATATTTAGTTATAGATTCATTAGTTAACTATTATAACTTAAGTAATGATACTATTGCATTACAAAGAGTAGTTAGTCTTAGAAATGAATATAGTAACTTGAATCAAAATTTATACAATACAAGTAATGATTTAATCTCTTTTAAGAACGAAATAAATAAATTATCTTTAGAAATGTATGAATTAACTAATATTTCAAATGTTAACAATTTAAGTTTAAATTATTCTTATAAATTGAATCTAAGCCAAGTAGACAGAAATTTGAATATAACATTTAATTCAACTATAATTATAAATATTAAAATTAAAGATCCAATATGTTGCGTGTTTGGAAATTGTAAAGTGTGTTGTACTATTGATAGTTGTAAAGATGATTCTAGTTTGTATCCTATTTTATTTGTTCATGGACATGCTTTTAACAAAAAGACAAGTCCAGAAGTTAGTTTGAATTCCTTTACTGATATACAAAATCGACTTCAAGAAGATGGAATAATTAATGCTGGGCAAATTGATCTTCAGAACTTAGAGGAAATTGCTCCTGGGGAATATGGAAAGAGTGGAAATCCTATAAGTGTTAGAGCAAGTTATTATTATCTACATTATTATGACTTGGGGAAATATGCTATTGCAACACAAAAATCTGAAAGAATAGAAAATTATGCTCTAAGATTAAATGAAATAATAAATATATTAAAAGAAAGAACTGGAAGTGAGAAAGTAAATATAGTTGCTCATTCAATGGGTGGTTTAGTTACTAGAGAATATATTAGATTATTTGGTGAAAATTCTGTAAATAAAGTAATTTTAATTGCTTCTCCAAACAATGGTGTTTCTGGAAGAACAGAAGATCTTTGTAATTTTTTAGGAAGCCAAAAAGAATGCGAGGATATGACAGAAGGAAGTGTGTTTTTGAAAAGATTAAATAGTTTTAGAGTAGTAAAAGCAAAAGTTTATACTATAGCTGCTTCTGGATGTCCTATTAACAAAGAAGATGGTGATGGAATTGTTAAATTGAAAAGTGTTCCATTACCTTATGCTAGTAATTTTGTTGTTAATGGAACTTGTACAGACTTTTTTAAAGCTAACTTACATGATACTATTTTAGATCCTGATATGACTCCGAAAGTTTATGAAATTGTAAGAAATGTGCTTAAAGAATAATAGTAAATCTTGAAAAGCCTCAGGCCGGATTTGAACCGACGACCGACGGTTTACAAAACCGTAGCTCTACCAGGCTGAGCCACTGAGGCATAAGTATTTGAGAAATAATTTAATTTAAAAAGGTTTCTAGCTATTCATATTTTAGGCTTTCTAGAAGTAAATCTTTAGCTATTTGAATATCTTCTGAGTTTACAGTGTCTCTTAATTCCATTCTTGCTCTAGCCTTAGCTATTTTTGTTAGGCCTACAACAATTCTTGGATTTAACTCAAAAATATATTCTTTTTCGTTTTTCTTTATTTTCTCTATGAAATTGATTATTTCATCTTCAAATTCTTTTGGGATATTAACATTTTCTATTTTTAGAGCATATTCAACATAACCTTTAACAAATTCTATGTCATTTTCATTTATAATTTCTTTATTTTCTCTAAGAATATTTCTTGCTATTTTTAGGAACTTCTCAGTATCAGGTTTTCTTATAATAAATATTAAATGGAATCTACTAATTAAAGCTAAATCAAAAGGAATTTGTCTTCTAATTCCTGCCAAGCCTCCTCTAAATTTGTCCATAATTGGATTAGCTGCAGCTATAATTCTTGTATTTGCCTCAAATCTATAATGATGACCCCCTTTATCATAAGTAATAAAACCATTTTCCATTGCATTATATAAGCTACTTCTATCTTCTTTTTTCATTAAATTTAATTCATCTATAACACAAATTCCGGTATTTGCTAGAGCTAATAAACCAGGCATAACTTCTTGACCTTTAATAGTTACTGCTAGACCTACACTACTTGTACCAGAGCCTAGGCCATGACTATAAATAGGAGACAAAGAAACTAGGCTTGAGAGAAGCTTTGTTTTGCCAACTCCAGGATCTCCTAGTAACAATAAATGAAATCTTTCTTTACTAAACAATTGCAGACAAGCAGCTTTTTTTATTGGATCTAAACCAATTAATTCTGGAGATATTAAAGAAAAGATTTTTTTAAATGATATTAAAGAAAATTCATCGAATAATTCATTTAGTTTTTCTCTTCTAATCTTTTTATTAGCGTCTTCAACAAATTCAGATAAATTCTCTTCATCTGTTGTTAATAAAATAAAAGGTCTGTCTTGGATAATTGTAATGTTAAATGTTCTTTTTGTGACTTTTATTCTTCTTTGTTTAGCTAATGAGTTTATTTTTTTGCATTCTTTAAGATGTTTAATAGAATTTAGTAAGTCTTTTGTTTCCCTATCTAAAGGTACAAAGTAAGTTGCTACATTTTTAAAATTCATAATTTTTCTAAGATTCTTACTTCACAACTTGCTATAGGATATATCTTTTTAATACTTTCTCTTAGAGAATTTTGAAGACTATGGTTTATTGTATTCATAAATAACTCCTTTAAATCAAGTGTTTTTATGTTTTTCAATAAATTATCTCTTATTTCTTTTCTTATTTTTGTTACAATTATTCCTTTTGTTTGATTTTTTGTCATTACAATAGGCTTAATTCTTACTTTTAAGTTATCTTTTGTTTCTGCTATAAATGAATCATCTATTTTATTTCTGTCTCTTCTAACAACTCTTCTTATAAAAGCCTGAACTAATTCATATCTTATTAATTCAGAGTAAGCTATATCATTTTCTATTTTATTTACGGAGAATATTATTTTAATATTCTGATTCTTTGGATCGTTTGTTAAAGTATTAAGATAAACTTGAGTTGTTTTCTTTAATATTAAATTCGGATCTGATGATAAAGTTTCTCCTATTTCAGGATTATTAAATTCTTGTGAACCTAATATTTTATACCATTTTCTTTTTTTCTTTATTAAGGGTTTTTTAATGATTTCTTTCCTTGCCATTTTTTATTACCTCATGTTCTCTATTATGTTTTTAGTGAAATATTCCTTTACTTTTTTTATGAAAATATCTTCATCTGCTTGGGAAATTATTGCACCTGCAGCTTCATTATGACCGCCTATTTCTGCATTTATCCCATTTAAAATACTTTCTAATATTTCTTTTACATTTATATTATTTATGTTATAACTACTAATTCTAGTTGATATTTTAATATTGCCATCTAAATTATAAGCCATTGAGATTAAAATTAAACCTTCATTAAAGATTCCTGATCTTGAGATCATGGAAGTTAAAGTTCCTATTAAACTGTCTCTTATGAATCCTTGGGCGTTTATTAATATAAAGTTTTCATGTTCTATAATATTTTCTTTATTTCTATTATTGTAGAACCATTCTAAGCCATTAGTTATTTCTTTTCTATATTCTATAATCAATTCTTGGGCTTTTTCTTTTGAGTATTTATCATTTAAACATAAACCAATTCCTATACTTGGCTTATTTAAACGACCAGCACAATTTAATAATGTGGAGAATTCTTTTAAGTCTTTAGTTAGACTATCATCAGATTCTGTTTTTAACAAATAAACTGGACCAAAAATATCTTCTTGGTTTTCATGATTTGATAACTTCATTAATAAAGCAGAAGTTAATTTTTGAAATTCTATTTCTGTTAATTCATGAAGTTTTTTGTATTTGCCATTTGAATAAAAATTTATTCCAATTTCTTCTAGAAATGAAATTACAGCTTGTTCGTCTCCTGTAATCCCAGGAATATAAGGATCTGTGCTAAATTGAAGTACTTTATGAATCGGTCTTGAGTATGCTCCGAATAATCTAAGGCCATTTCTTACTTCTAAATTATATTTTTTTGCATCTTCTAATATTAGATTATTAACTCCAATAAAACCTTTATTTTCTTGGCTGTCCCCTATTGCTCCAATAATTGCTATATGTGCATTTTCTTCGTTTTTTGAATCTAGTGATTTTGTGAATAAGTATGAAACTCCTGCAGCAGATATTTCTTTTGATCCGTCAATATCAAATAATAAAGGATTGATGAAAAAACCGTTTTTTAAAGAAGAAGATTTTATTTGGTGATGATCTAAAATAAATATTTTTTTATCTTTCATGTTTTCATTAAAAAAATCAACGCTTGAGCTTCCCAAATCAGCAAAAATAAATATGTTATATTGTTCTAAAGAAATTTCCTTTAAAATTTTGTTTGTTAATTGTTTAATTATTCTAATAGAAAAAATTCTATCTTGATTTTTTAAGGCTTTTGTTAATAAAGCTGCTGATGTAAGTCCATCACTATCATAGTTAGATATTACTCTTATATGTTCCTTCTTATCAATGTTATTAAAATCAGAAGCTGCCTTTTTAATATTATCGAGAAATAAGTCTAAAGTCATTTTTAACTTACAATAAGCTTTGCTTTTTCTCTATCATATCTCCAATCTTCTGGAAGGATTCCTTTTCTTTTATAGTATTTTGCTAATCTATTGATTTTTGATGATGTTAATTTTAATCCTCTTTTAGCTACTTGATCTTTTTTAAATTTCTCTAGATGTTTTTGAATATTAATTTCTTTTTTAATTAGTGATGTAAAGTCATCTGGATATGCTGGACTTAGTTTTTGATTTTTTAGAATATCACCTATTTTATTTTTTGTTATTATCTTTACATCTGGAACTCCATAAGAATCTCTTAATATTAATCCTATTTTTGCAGAATTATTTCCTGCTTTTGCTAGTTTAACTACTAATGACTCTACTTCAGTTTCACTATATCTAACCCAAGTTGGCTTTGTTTTTTTTATTGGTTTTATTGAGCCACTTTTTCCTTTCTTTCTTGAATGCATTCTTGCCATTTTTTGTTTAAAATATACTTAAATTGAGCAAAATAAAGAATTAAAGAGTAGTATTTATAAAGCTTTTTATTAGAAAAAATGACTATTTGTAAGACTTCCTTTAGAGAATAAAAATTGTTAAATGATATTAATTTTTGTATTAATATGATTTGGATTCAAGCTCGAGTAAAAAAGAGGGACAATTCTTTTGCAATTATACTACTAAAGGCAAAGCTTAAAGCTGCAGGATATGATTTTTGGGGTCAGATCACCCTTTGGATAATTGAAAAATCAGATTTAATGAATTCAAAAGGAATTTTGAAAAAAATGGAAAATAAGTATTCTAAAAAAATTATTAAGAAAGTTAAGAAAGGTTGGAAATAGTCTTTATTATAGAAAGTATTTTTACTTGTTAAGCATCTCTATTTCTATTTGGACACCTTCTGGAATTGGAACTCTCATTACTAATCTTAAAGCTCTTTCATCAACACCAATGTCAATTAGTCTTTTATGAATTCTCATTTCATATCTTTCCCATGAAGCTTTTCCTTCTCCATCTGGGCTTTTTCTTGTTGTTAACTTTAATTTTTTAGTTGGTAATGGAATAGGACCAGAAATACTGACTCCTGTTTTTTCAGCTATATCTTTTATAGAACTACATATTTGATTTAACTTATCTATTTCAGCTGATGCCAAGTTTATACGAGCTCTTTGCATTATGAATTTGAGAAGATGAAGATTTATAAAGGTTGCGATGGTAAAAAGAGAAAATGAAAACTATTGGCGAAGTTTTATCATCAATGGATTATCCAGGAAGATTTTTTGTTATTGGTAGAAATGTAGATTTATCATTTTTTGCTCTTTATGGGATTACTGGAAGAAGCGAAAAGAGTCAAGCAAGAAGAATATTTGCTAAGGATATATCAAGAAATTCGTTTTCTAAAGGATTAATTTTACAAGTAGAGCATACTTAAAATGACATCATCATTTTATGAAAATCGGGAAATTAGCTTTAAGGATTATAACGGGGAATCTCAGGTAACATATCCATCTTTAGCAACTTCTTTTTTTGAAAATGGCAAAAAAGCATATTTTGAGTTTCAAACGAATTACTTTAGACAAACTTATACACCTTTCAACGAAATTTATAGGCCTAGTTATGGAGCGCAACAATCCTTGATGGATTCTAGATATTGTGCTTATTGTTAGAAAAGCAAGAGTTTGTTACTATTTATAAATAGTAAAAATAGAAAGGTTTATAAATGGATTTTACTTTGTTTATAAAGAAGTTTTAAGATGAAAATTCCACAAAAAAGTAAGATTTTGTATACTTCTCCAAGAGGAATAGGTGACGTTATGTTTTCACTTCCTTTACTCCATTCTTTAAGGAAAGCTTATCCTGAAGCTACTATTTATTTGCCAATACCGAGAGATAAAGTAGATGCTTTAGGTTTAGTAGGTTTTGTTCAACGAACACCAAGATTTATGCCAAAACCAAGTGAGGATACTTTAGCTAGAGAGAGATGGGCTGCTTCTGCAAATGGGGATACAGCAGAAAAATACAGACTTGAAAAACTTATTTTCGATAAATATTTAGCTGGAGAAAGTTATGATTTAGCACTAGTTCCAAAGAATTTTAGAATCGACTCTATTTCATGTCCAGAGCAAATTAATGATGAAGATTTAGCTAAATCCTGTAATGCAGGTTTTCACATGGTTGACAGATTTCTAGGATTTGCAAGACATTTGGGTATTGAAGAAGTTTTGTCATTTGAACTAGGCTTTAACTTAAATGATGAAATTAAATTAAATTCAGGCTGGAATATTTCAACTCAAGAACCTTACATAGTGTTGAATTTGGGAGCAAGTTTAGATAAAAAAACTTGGCCAGTGGAAGGATATAGTGATACTGCAAAATGGTGTACTAAAAATGGTTTAAGAGTTATTTTGGTAGGGGATAAAGAATGCTTTGACAGTTCTTTAGATATTCAAAAAGATAATAAAGGTATTTTTAATTCAGTTTTAAGAGATGGATATTCTCTTAATTTAGAGAATTATGGAAGACTTGCCGCACAATCAACAGCTGTTGTAGGTGTGGATAGTGGTTTGTTGCATTTGGCTGATGCTACTGGAACAAAAGTTATTGGATTATATGGGCCTACATCTCCTGAAAGATTTGGACCTTACAATAATAGGGGAAATGTTGTTTCAAGACATTCTCTAGATCAGAATGTCAAGAATATTTCATCTTCAGAAGTTACTAAAAAATTGGAGGATGTACTGTGAATTTAACTGAAATTAGTGAAAAGTATTCTGCTCCAATAATTGCTTTGGTTGGTGCAATGGTTCCTCTACCAAAATATGAATCTGATGAGACTAAAATTTTAGGTTATGAATTAAGAAAGGCAATTGGAAAAAAAGGTACTTTATTTACAGGAGGAGTTAATGGAGTAGGTGTTGATTTTTATAAAGGTATAGTTGATTATTGTAAGGAAAACTCAGTTGATGATAGGTTCTTTGTCTTACTTCCTGAAGCTTTTATAGATCCTGCTTCTGAATATATGAATTTAGCAAAGCAATTAAATTGCCATCTTAAAATTGAAAGAGTTGGCAATGATATGGAAGAGAGAAGAACTTATGTTGCACAGTTGGCAGATAAATTAGTTGTAGTTAATGGTTCTAAAGGTACTTTAGATGAATGTGTAAAAGGATTATTTTATGGAAAAGAAATAATCTGCTTGGAGAATTCCGGAGGTGCAGCTGACGTGCTTGCAATATTAAAACGTGGAGAAATTAGTAATGAATCTTTTAATCTTAATTTAGACTTAATTAAATTATTTGGTTCTGCAGTTGACGCTGTAAAATATTTATCTACAACTTGTTTAAATGATTTCACAGATATGAGGGGTAATGATGGAGAAAATTAAGCAGTCAAAAATTCAATCTTTGGAATCAATTCTTGAAGGGTTGATAGACGAATTAATACCCAAAGAGTCTAAGGAATCAAGATTCCCTGAGAAAAAGCCATTATATTCGTCACAGAATTTAGAAATACTTTCAAAGTATTTAATAGAAGAGAAAAAAAATAAGGAATATTATACTATAAACGAAAATATTATAATTAAACAAAATAAAGAAATTAATTATTCAAATATTATTAAGGAATATATATCTTATAATACCATTTTAAGTCCTAAATTGGGGACAGTCAAAACATCTCCTTATTATGGATTGAATATACAGCTGGAAGAAGATGTTTCAATAAATGCAGATAATCTTGGTGAATTTGCACTGCCAATTGTTGAATACATTAGACAGACAAGACCAGATTTTGTTGTGGCAAGCGATAGAGGAGCAAGACTTCTAGGATTAGCTGTATTTAAATTATATAGAGAATTGTATGGAAGATTGCCCACTGCTGATGGAACTTTGAGATTTAGAAGATTTAGTAAGAGTAATTCGGAAGAAGAAACAGAAAGTCATTTAGCTCCATTAGTTGAAGAAATGTTTGAACATAGTGACAATCCATATGTTTTAGTATTGGATGATTGGGTATGTTCTGGACGAACTCAAAGATTAGCAAAGGAAACTTTTAAGAAATTAGGACATGGAAAAATAGAGGTTAGATTTGGAGTTCTTGTTGGTCACGGAGCAGATGTTTCTGGGCATGGAGGAAAAACTTCTAATTTTGCATCTACAACTGATTGGCATGATGATTCAAATACAATTGGAATTACTTATGGTGATACTAACGGCGGACACGGAATTAGAGGTAGACCTGTTAGAAGCACAAGAGCTTTTGATTACAGAAAAAGAATGTATAAAGGAATTACTAAATTAGCTAATAGAATTAAAACTGGGAATGAGAAGTAATAGATATTATCTAATTAATAAAAAATAAATTAAGAAAGAAATTAAGTTTTCTTTACTACTTCTATGCACATTCCAGCAGCAACTGTATTTCCTGCATCTCTTACAGCAAATCTTGCCATATGTGGAATATCTCTTTGTCTTTCAATTACTAATGGCTTTGCAGGTCTAATCTTAACTATTGCAATGTCTCCATTTTTAAGCATGTCTGGATGATCTTTAATAGTTTCACCTGTTGCTGGATTAATTTGCTTTACTAATTCTATGAATTGACATGCAACTTGTGCAGTATGTACATGGAATACTGGAGTATAACCTTTAGTTAATACTGTTGGATGATTTATAACTACAATTTGTGCTTCAAATTCTGTTGCAACTGTTGGAGGATTGTCTATATGACCTAATACATCTCCTCTTGCAATGTCTTTTTTACCAACACCTCTTATATTAAATCCAACATTGTCTCCTGGGATTGCTTCTGTAATTTGCTCATGGTGCATTTCTATAGTTTTAACTTCACCAATAACTCCCTTACCTTCTCTTGCTGGCATAATTACAACTTTATCTCCAACTTTCATAACTCCAGTTTCTACTCTTCCTACTGGAACTACACCAATTCCAGTAATATTATAGACATCTTGTAATGGAAGTCTTAATGGAAGATTAACTGGTTTTTCAGGTTCTTTAAATAAGTCTAATTGCTCTAGTAAAGTTGGTCCTTTGTACCAAGACATATTTTCAGATTTCTTAGCAATATTATCTCCTTTAAATGCAGAAGCTGCAATAAAGTTTATATCATCAGTTTTATAACCAACTGTTTTTAATAAATTACTTACATCTTCTTTTACTTTCTTAAATTTAGCTTCATCAAAATTAACAGCATCCATTTTGTTTACTAGGACTGCTAGTTGACCTACACCTAGTGTTTTACATAAGAATACATGTTCTTTAGTTTGAGCCATAACTCCGTCTGTTGCAGCAACAACTAAGACTGCTACATCAGCTTGAGAAGCTCCGGTAATCATATTTTTAATGAAATCTTTATGGCCTGGAGCATCAATAATAGTCATTTCATATTTTTGGGATGTGAATTTTTCATGACTTAAATCTATAGTAACTCCTCTTTCTCTTTCTTCTTTTAAATTATCCATAACAAAAGCAAATTCAAAACCAACTTTTCCTAATTCTTGGGCTTTTTCTTTTAATTTTCTTAAAGCTTGTTCCTCTACATGACCTGTATCATATAAAAGTCTTCCAACTGTGGTGCTTTTTCCATGATCAACATGGCCTACAAATACTACATTTATGTGTGGTTTCTCTTTAGCCATTTAAATATCCCCCTTGAATATGATTTTATTATGATTTAGGACTTAAAGCCTATTTATAAACATTTTGGTTTGTTTCCGACAAATCTTGAAAAGAGAGATTCAAGGACTAAGGTTCATGAATTATCATCTATTTCTTCTGCACAAGCATATTCTTTATAGGGTTTAAACTCAGGTTCTAGCCAAAACATAGATTGATCAATTCCAGGAACTTCAACTAATTGTTTTCTTGGCCAGTCATATTTTCTAGCTTGTCTTTTAGATCCATCTATAACTCTATATAGGAATTCTCCAAAACTTTTTGAAATAACGTCCAATCTACCTTCTACTCGTGTTTGGGACATTCCTGATCCTGCATCCAAAATATCTCTTCTATTTGGATCATTAGCGCCACTTGGCAATTTCAAATTCATCAATAGTGAAAAACCAGAACCATCAAATCCAATCCTATATAAATGATTTAACTTTCTTTCATTACCTTCTTCATCCTCATACATAATGAGAATGTTATACAATTGTTCTACTGAACAAAGGGATAAACCAAACATTTCTCCGCCATCTGAAAATCTCAAAAAGGCTTTGTAATCTGGTGGAAGTTGCAATTTAATTTTAGTTTCAAGAGTGACAATGTCTTGATTAGTTGCTCCCTTTTTTTGAAGATCAATTTTATTAGTTCTAGATTTAATGTCTAGAATTTCTGCTATAATATCATCCATCTTAACTTTATGATATATATCGTTTTTAGCCATTTTTGTCAATTCAAATATTCACAAAATAAGAGTATTTAAATCTTCCTATTTGTTACTACTAAAAAGTTATTTATGTCTATACAAATATTTAAATACATGTACATATATTTACTTTTATGTCAACTAAAAGTATAACAATTACAAACGAAGCTTATGAAAGACTTGCTTCTTTTAAAGAGAAAAATGAAAGTTTTAGTGACGTTGTAAATAAATTGACTAAAAAGAGTTCTATTTTTGAGTTAGTTGGAGTTTTATCTGATAAAGAAGCTGAAGAAATGAGAAAGAATATCCTTGAGGGAAGAAAAAAAATTAGAGAAAGATTAGATAATATTAAAATAAAATAATGATACTTGACACTACTTTTGTTATTGACCTTATGAACAACGAAAAAGAGGCAGTTGAGAAATTATCTACTTTAAGCACTAAAGGGGAGTCTATTTTTATAACATCTCTTACAATTTTTGAAGTATTTAGAGGAGTAAATAGGTCAAAGAAGCCAGTTGAAGAAAGGAGAAAGATTAACATTACTTTAGAAAACCAGCTTACTTTGGATTTCGATGATAAATCAGCTGAAAAAGCTGGTGAAATAGATGGGCAATTAATTAGTGAAGGTAAAATAATAGACCCTATTGACTGCATGATTGCAGGAATTGCTTTGGTAAAGAAAGAAAAAGTTTTGACGAGGAATATTAAAGACTTTAGTAGAATCAGTGGATTAGAAGTTGAAACA
>JAGVZF010000046.1 GCA_018302785.1 Candidatus Woesearchaeota archaeon
TAGTATCTATTCCATTATTTATTATTCTTGGGTTAACATTATAATTTTCTCTAACAAATGCAGACAACCAATTACTAGGAGACACTATACAATTAGAAACGATCAATGATTTCTTTATAAGTTTGTCAATAATAAAATTCTTTTTAGGGTAAACATCACTACCATGACAGGTTATAATTTTTTTTGCTTTGCAGTTCCTTAATACATAACCCCATGGAAGTGCCATATGACAATGTATTAAGTCTATATCTTCTTCCGATATAATTTTCTTTAAATAATTAATTCCCAGAGTTGAATAAAAAAAAGTTAAGCCTTTAATGTAAGGAACTCTTAAAACTTTGTTATTGTAATGTTCTATATTTTTGGAGGTTGTTAATAACTTAACTGATTCATTTTCATTTATTCCCGTTGCTAAATCTAGTGCAACTCTTTCTGCCCCTCCTGCAAATGGAGGTAGATATGTAGAAACTATAAGTATGTTCATTGTTATCTCATTGACTTCATAACTGCATATAATATCCCCAAAGATCTTGATACTATTACTGTTTGATGAACTAGTGGGAATAATAAAAGACTAATTTTTTTCCATTTAATTACAAACTTTAATGTATCTACTGAGTAAAATATTAACCAAGGCAGTATAAATATAAAAAAGGATAAAATTATAAATTTATAATTGATAACTATTAATGCTGTTGATACCACAAATAATAAAAGCCATAATACTGTTTTTAATAACTCACTATGTACCTTATGTTTTTTATTTGCAATAACCCACATTATTCCATACTTAAACCATTTATCTGATAAGTCCTTAATAGTTGTAGGGTGGTGGTGGTATACCTTGGCATTTGTATTCATAACACACTTAAAACCTTTATTTTTCAATCTTAAGCACAAATCATAGTCTTCAGCACCCATTAGATGTTCATCAAAGTACCCCACTTCGTCTAATGCTTTTCTAAGGACCCCAAATGTCATAGTAGGCACGGTTCTAACTTCAAATATACCATTTTTATTTGGTGCATACCCCATTAACCTCACTTCATGGCTCATTGATATTAAATTATTTCTATCATAAGAATGCCCTGCACCACCAACGCAGACAATTTTTTCGCTTTCATTAAAAGTGTTTATTATTTCAAGTAGGCAATTTTTATCAACAATAAGATCATTATCCAAGAAAATTAGAATTTCTCCTGTTGATTCTTTAATCCCTTTATTTCTAGCTGCACAAGGTCCAACTTTAGTTTCGTTGAAAAATCTCACTTCTTTAAAACTAGATGCTTTTTCAGCACTTTTGTCTGTAGAATTATTATTTACTACAATTATTTCTTTGTCATATGGCTCAGCTTTAATAATAGAATTAATAATAGAAGCAATACATTCCTCAATATATTTTTCTGCATTGTACAATGGGATTATAACGCTTAGTTTTTTATTCATTTTTTAATTAGAGATAATAATTCTTCCGAAATTCTCTTGGTTACTATGTCAAAACCACAATTTTTTGTAACATAGTCCCTTGCATTATTTGCTAGTTTATTTTTCATTGATTTGCTTTTATTTAAATTTGAAATATGAATACTGATTTCTTTTGGGTCTCTTTGAGTTATGATCCCAGTTTTTTTATTTATAATGGCATCTTTATTTCCAACTACATTTGTCGCTATCACAGGTATTGCGCAAGACATAGCTTCAATAATTGCTTTGGGATGACCCTCATATCTAGAAGTTGAAACATAAAGTTCATGTAAATTCAAATACTTTGGAATCTCTGAATTTTCAATTTTTTCTATAATGTTTACTTTAATATTATTTTTTTTTGCATAGTCTAATAGAGTATTCTTTTGAGGTCCTGTACCTACTATAGTCAATGAATATTTGTTTTTCAAGTGATTTAAGCTCTTAAGTAATAAAAGATAGTCTTTTTGTGGGACTAATCTACCTATAGAAACTATTGAATTTTTTTTCTTTTTTGACTTATTTGGTTTAAATAAATCTGTATCTACCCAGTTCGGGATAACAACAACCTTATTTTTGAACTTTAATTTTTCTAGGACAATGTTCTCTAAGTGGGGTGTTGTGGCGATTACAATATCGGCATATTTAATTGAGATGTTTTCTAAAAATCTTACAAATAAATATGTAATATAATTATATTCATGTTTTACAAAATATGACCAATCCCAATTAAACCTAACTATCAATTTCTTTCTAAACAGAAATTTACCCAGCACTAGTGGAAATGCTCCAGAAACATGGTCAGCATAATAAACATCAGCTTCTTTGAAAATTCTGGGTTTAAGAATTGGAAAAAATAAAAAAAGAAAATTTCGTATTGAAGTTGGGGCATTAATTAATGATTCATGTTGTAAATCTTTATTTATATTGAATTTAGCTTTGTCTTTTGAGATTAAAGTTATATCAAATTTAGATTTAAGAAAATTAAATTCTTTTAAATATCTAGTTAATGCACCATTATCTTTGAGCCATTCTATAGACCCTACTAGTGGGATTGCATATAATAATTTTGGTTTCATTGATTTTTAATACTTGGATCAATATTTGTTTTATTTATATCACCCTTTTTTTCCTTAATTCTAGTAAAAGCATTATATAAAGAATTATATGTACCCCGGCCGGAGCTTGTTCTTAGATTTCTCAAATATTTTTCATAATCCACTAGAACTTTCATAAAACCTCTTTTTGATCTTTGGTATTCTATTCTATTTACCGGCCAATCTTCTATATCCATAAGAGCTAATTCAAGATCCAAAATTAATAGATCTTCTCTTTGTAAAGAAGTTTTTACATTAAAATAGGTGCTCATTATTAAGTGCCTTCCCGAGGTTTATCCTCTACTACTATTTTAGACCTTCTTTTAAGTTTATTTTTTATGTAAAGCATAATAGCCCAGAATATTAAAATAAAAACTAAACATAAGATGACAAATGTTATCCAACCTAGTATTGTAATTAGTATATTGAATAATCCCATTTTATTTACCTCCTTGTTTACATTGCATTCTTTTTTTATCCGAAATAAAATTAATTAGCTTCATTTTTAGTTATACTTTTATACACTTTGTATGTTTTTTTTGCCATTATACTTGATCTAAAATTTTTTAATACTTTCTTTCTAGCTTTCTCGGATAGTTTGTGCATTAAATTTGTGTTTTCAGCTAAATTTATAATATTATTTGATAAAGATTGATGATCTCCCGGGTTTATTAGTATCCCATTAGTCTTGTTTTCTATTATTTCATCAATTGCACCGACATTTGAAGCGATGCAGCAGCATTTCATTGACATAGCTTCTAATAAGCTTATTGGGAGATTTTCATAATAAGAGGGTAATACAAAAATATCAGACATTTTATAGATATATGGAAGATCTAGGTTATCAATGTGCCCTATGTAATTTATATTTGCTGAGTTTAAATTTAGTTTATTAATTATTTGGAATAATCTTTTATAGTTGCCTTTTCCTGCTATAATATAATTATAATGATGCCCAGTTTTTTCAAGTGTTTTAATTGACTTAAGAAAAACATCTATGCCTTTTTGAGCCACTAAGCGACCTGCATAAAGGACTGTTGGGCCTTTAATATCATTTAGAAATGGGAATTTGTTAATGCACTCTTTTTCTGTAAGGGCATTAAAATTAAAGTTCTTAATATCGATACTATTGTATATTGTCGCTATCTTACCCTTATAGTTATATTCTTTTTTTAGTATTTTCTTAAATTTTTTTGAAACTGTAATTATGTTTTGTGTACTTCTTAGATAGTACCATTCAAGAAAGCTAATTCCTGGGTATGTAAGTAGACTCAATTTCTCACTAGTTGCCATATTAAATGGGTTTTTACTGCTTTGAAGAAAACCATCAACTTGACCTTTAATTGTTGTATGGGCAGTTACCACAGAAGGGGTATTTATATTTTGAAATTTCAAAAATATATCTGGCATATGAACCAAATTGGCTGAATGAATTATATCAAAATCATATTTTTTATTCAAATTATGGAATTCTTTGAATATCCCTGTTTGAAACTTTAGATTGTAAATAAAAGTGTCATTTGCCATAGATATAGTATGTACTTTTATGGAATCATTAAATATTGACTTTATTTGGACTTTTCTAGCTTTGTCTTTTATATCTGGTGTTACAACATGAATATCTAAATTATTTAATTTTGAAAGGCTTTTTATTAATTCTATTGAGTAAATACCTACTCCACCCCAAGCATTGAAAAATTCCGGGGCTAGAAATAAAAGTTTCATTTCTTAGTACCATCATACTTCCATGAAAGGTTTCTAAACCAAGTTCCTAAGATTTTAGCGCCATCACTTACAGGATGAAGGGATGATGACTTTTCACTTCTGTTATATGTAATTGGAACAGAATAAATTTGATAGCCCATTCTTACCATTTTAGTGATCATTTCCATTTCTATGGCAAAACCATCTGAGAGGATATATTTTGATAGTTCCTTGACAACTTCTCCCTTCCATGCGAAGTAGCCTGTACAAACATCTGTTATGCTGCCATGGTATGCAAGTCTAACCAAGAAAGTAAAGGACCAGTTACCAATCCTATTAAAGAAACTCATAGAACCAGAATTTATTTTACCCCCTAACCTTGTGCCTATGACAACATCACAAAAACCATTGTCAATTGGTTCTATTAGCCTAATCATTTCACTACTTTGATATGTGTTATCCCCATCTAGCATAACAACAATATCAGTTTTTTCATCAATGTTATTAAAAGCTGCCAGAATAGCTTTGCCCTTACCTTTGATTGGTTCTGTAATTATGGTTGCTCCCTTTGATCTAGCTATTTCTACTGTTTTATCTGTGCAATTATTATCTATGACTAAAACTTGAGTATTAAAGCCTAGAGCCTTAAGTTTGTCTTTTGGGATAGCCTCTATTACCTTTCCAATCCCTTTTTCCTCATTAAAGCATGGAATTACTACTGTTATAATCTTCATTTTTTTTAGTTTATTTAGCAATATTGCTTATTATAATTTATTATTATAGAATAGTTATTTAGTAAACCACATATTATATAGAATAGTTATTTAGTAAACCACATATTAGTAGTATCATTATCATTTCTATAGTAAACTTGGCAAGTTATTTCTTAAATCTTATAAAATTTTATTATGAATATTTACTAACTTTGTAGAATTCTATTAAAAAAACCGCAAATAGAATAATTAAGATAGGTATGTGTAAGGGTCTTCCTGCCATAGTGTTTAGATTAAATAGTGTAAATGGCAGATTTTTTAGGTCTAAAATAATAAAGTGATCTAAGTCTAACATGACACTAGAAATTCCGGCTATCAAAAATATTTTAAGGTAATGCATTTAGAACCACCCCGGTCCAAAATCTATTGTAACATGAAGTAAAATTGAGCTAAACAAGGAAAATATTAAAGCAACTCTTTCTTTGCTTTTCAAATTGGGAAATATTTTTAGAAAAACAGCATATGTTAATAATCCAAAAAGTCCAGAAGTTAAAAAATGCAGAAAGGGCTTTAATATTATAGGAATCATTTTCTATTTTTTTTCTTTATATATTTAAGTAAATAGGATATATCACTGATTAAAGGAATGTTTTTAATTTTAAATATTTTTACTAAGCCTATCCATACAAAGAATACAATAAAAGAAGCAGCCCCCCTCCATAATAAAATATGTAAAGAATTAAAGGATTCATAACCATAATTAATAAACACTAAACTTAGAATCAAGATTCTTACAATGTTTACAAGAAGAATCATCAAACTACCAACTATAAATATTTTTAACATTCTTTTGAAGCTTAAATCTTTAGTTAATAGAATCAAAATGGCAAGTAATTGATAAGCAGAAGTTGCAACACAAGCAGAAATAAAATTCAGTGTTAAATCATTTATTAAAAGGCTTTGACTTGAAAAATCAAGGAGAATATTATAACCAATAAATTTCAAAATTATGTAAGGAATTATTATTGTTGGGATGAAGAAAATTATAAATAAAAACTTCGGGATTATTACAAATAGCAAGAGAATTCTTAAAACTAATTTGTATTCATATTTCATTAATAACTAAATCTATTTGTAGGTTTATATTCTTTTTGATGAAGAGACTTATTGTTGTAATACAATATCTACAAGACTTTTATAGAACACATCAACTCCAAAATAAATTTCGTTATCTTCATGGCAGACTTCTTTTGCAACATTATCTTCATT
>JAGVZF010000028.1 GCA_018302785.1 Candidatus Woesearchaeota archaeon
TCCATTATTTAGCTTTCTTAAGGTCTCAAGAAGTTTAGTTCTTTTTAGTTTCATAAAGCTAACTAAATCAGCCTTATGAAATAGTTTCGGGATAACACACTGGAATAATACTTGCGTAACTTTTAAATATATAAATTCAAGTTAAATCTTATGCTTCGTTTGAATAAAGTTCAAATAATCGTTATATTTATCTTTATAGTGTCTATTATTTTTATATTAAGGGTAAATAAAACTAGTGTTGATGATACTAAGCGAAGCAGTGATTGTTTTGTAGTTAATGAAGGAAAAAATGAAAAAGTGAATGTAGTATTTTTGCCTTATGGTTATAGTGATAATAAAAAGTTTTTAAGCGATATCGATATGTATATTAATGGAGAATTTGGTTTTAAGAATCTAGAACCTTTTAAATCAAATTTTGAAAACATTAATTTTTATTCTGTTATGGATAGTAATGTGAAGTGCGATGTTGTTGATAATACTATAATTTGTGACGAGCTAAGTACTAGAAGTGCTGCCTCTAGATGTCCTAATGATTATATTATTGTTTTGTATGATAGAGATTCAATTAAAGATTTTATTGTACCTATAAGGTCTAGTGCTTATTTGAATCTAGCTTCTATTAATACTGCTGATGATCCATTAGTTGTTCCTCATGAATTTGTCCATATTTGTTGTAATTTAGCTGATGAATATGTGGAAGAAGGGATAACTATTGACTTAAGTAGGTTTGAAAATTGTGATGTAGAAACTTGTCCAAGATGGAATTTCTTTAATGGTACTGGATGTTACCAAGGTTGTGGAGAGATAAATTTTTATAGGTCTATTGAAACTGGTATTATGAGAAATTATCTTATAGGGAAGGAATATGGATCATGGAACGAATATTTAATTTCAAGATATATACAATAGTAATATTATTATTAAGCATGAGTGTTTATGGAGCTATAGATTGTAATAAACAAAGTTATTTGCTTTTAGAATTACATTATAAAGATGGATTAATAACTTATTTGGATCATTCTACAAAAGTTGGATGTGCTCCTGGTTCTTTAAAAGCTGGTAATTTTAAGATTGAAGTACTTGATAAGGATAAATTAATTTATTCAAGTATGTTTCAAGATCCTTCTAAGATGTTTGTTGATGTTGGAGAAAATAATAAGATTAGTGGTGGTTTAGTAGATGTTGGAGAAAAGAAGTTTTATTTGGCTGTTCCTGCTGTCGAAGAAGCTAATGTTAAAATATATAATAACGAAAATGTTCAAGTTTTAAATGCTGATATACAGTCTACTCAAAGTGTTACAAGAAGTAGAAATGTGGGTTTATTTGGTTGGGTTGAAGACCTGCTAAGAAATGTTAGTGCTTTACTTAAGTAATTATAAAAAGAAAAGCTTAAATATAGTTAAGTTTAGATAAATATATGCGTATTAAAAGAGGTTTTGTTTATACTTTTGGAATAAGTATTCTTCTAAAAAGTGTTTATGCAGCTGAGTTTAAGTTTGGGGTTCAAAGTAGTCCGGCTAAACAAAATTTTATGATTATTTTATTACTAGTATTACTGGTCCTATTTACGTTTTATATAATTTATAAAATTAGTAGAAAAGGTAAAAAACAGATTAAAAAAAGAAGTTCTTAATAAAAGTTATTATCATAAACTTTAAAAATAGCTTATATATTAAATAAATATGGGTGATTTAAAGAATAAAATAGAATCTGTTTTATTTGTTGTGTCTAGGGCATTAACTGTTGAGGAAATAAGTAAATTTGTGGGTGTTGGAAGTGTTGGTTTAGTAAAAGAGGCTTTAAGTGAACTACAAATGGATTATAAGTCAAGGGATACTTCATTAGAAATTAGTTGTAAATTTGATAAGTGGAATATGAATATAAAATCTGACTATTTGTATCTAACAGAAGGTTTACTTACTGATACTGAGTTAACTAAGCCTGTTCAAGAAACTTTAGCTGTTATTGCGCATAAACAACCATCTCTACAAGCTGATGTGATAAAAATAAGGGGTGTTTCTGCTTATGATCATATTAAGATACTACTTGAAGAAGGATTTATAATATCGGAAAAATCTGGAAGAACTAGACTTTTAAAAGTGACTCCTAAGTTTTATGATTATTTTAATGTTATTGATTCTAATATTAATGAATTAAACCAGAGTAATGAAGTTAAAAATGAAGGTTAAATTAGCCTATGTATTGTTGTTATTAATATTTATTTTAAATCTAGTTTTTAGAATATCATTTGTAGTTAAAACTGATAATTTAAGTAGTGATTTTTCTTATTTTCATCTAAGAAACTTAGAGAATTTTATAAATAATGGGGAACTAAAATATGATGATTTAAGCTATAGTGGTAGGGAAATAGTGTATCCAATGTTTTTTTATTATTTTATTGGGTTTTTTACTAATTTTATGTCTGCTTCTTTGGCATTGAAATTTATCCCAGAAATTTTAATAAGTTTTTTGCCTATAATTATATTCTTTATTGTTAAACTTATTGTTAAAAATAGTTATATCGCTTTATTTTGTAGTTTAATATCAGGGTTTATTCCTGTTGTGTTGCAAAGAACATTGAATCAAGGAAGTATATATTCGTTAGCATTACCTATTATATTTTTTATGTTTTATTTATTTTTATACTTAATTTATAATAAGAAAAATGTATATTTATTTTTGATTTTTTCATTTATTCTTGCTTTAGTACATCCTATTGCATTTATTTTTGTTTTAGCATTGATATTTTACACTATACTCTTAATTTCTGAATCTATGTCACTTAAAGGGATTAAAAGAGAAGCTATCTTGTTTTCTATATTTGTTATAACTATTGTACAATTCATAGTATTTAATAAGGCATTCTTAGAATATGGTTTAAATTTTATTTATGGAAATACACCTAAAGAACTATTAAGTTTTGCCTTTACAAGCTTAACTGATACATTGACTTATATAGGAATTATACCTATTATATTTGGGAGCATTGGAATATATATAGGTATTTTTAGATATAGAAAAAATAGTGTTTACTTATTTAGTAGTTTAATTTTAGGGATATTACTTTTATTAGTTTTAAATTTAATAGATTATTATATTGCAATGACATTTGTGGCTTTAAGTTTCTGTGTTTTAACTGGTGTGGCCTTAAAGCAATTTTTGTCTTATTTAGAATTTACAAAATTCAGTAATTATAAGATATTTTTTATAATAAGTTTAATTGTACTAGGAGTTTTTTCTATATATCCTGTATTTGGAGTAGCTTATAATGTTATAGACAAGACAATAACAAATGAAGAAATAGATGTTATACAAAGAATTGGTGGTAGAATAGATGACAATAGCACTGTATTGGCTGATATAGAAGAAGGTCATTATATAAATTATTTTGCAAATAGTAAAAATGTAGCAGATACGTACTTTTTAATGGCACCTAATGTAGAAGAAAGACTTAGTGATATTAAATCTGTTTATAATTCCTGGAATGGGAACATGGTTTTAGATACTCTTAAAAAATATAGAGTTAGATATATATATTTATCTGAAAGAACTAAATTAAAATATAATCTCCAAGAGTTAAGATATGCAAAAGATGGTAAATGTTTTACACAAGTTGAGCAATATAAAGGAAACAAATTCTACCAAGTTGAATGTTGATATTAAAATACTTGTTATTTTAATCTTAATTTCTTTATTTATACTTCTAGTACCCTTCTTTCTAAGGTATTACTATTTAAATGGATACTTAATGGGAAGTGAGAGTTATTTAAATGTGAGATTGGCTATGGTAGTAGCCGGAGAAGATCAAATTCCTAATTATGATTATTTAAGTTATGGTGGGAGGGGTTTTAGTTATAATCTTGGTTGGCCTATTGTTTTATCTATTATTTACAGCATTATCCCTATAAATATCCATCTAATATCTGGGTTTTTATCTATATTTTTTGGTTTGTTAAGTATACTTATGCTTTATCTTATTTTATATAAGCTAAAATTTTCTAAGTTACAAAGGATACTTATTGTTTTTATATTGATATTAAGTCCTGCATTTATATATGCATCTAATTTAAGTAGTTCTGTTATTGTTACTATTGCATTATCATTTATTTCTTTTTACTTAATGAATTCTAATAAAAAAATTAATCATGCATTGTCTTTGTTAATATTATTTTTAATTCCATTATTCTCTTTTGTTTTTGGCCTATTTGTTTTGTTTATTTTGGTTTTATATATATTAATAATAGATAGATCAAAATTAAAATTTTTAATTATTGCAATTCTTGTTATGTCTGTGTCTTATATTTATTATCTATTTTTATTTGGAGTTCCAGAACCAATTAATTTTAAGGCTAATGATAATAGTATAATTAATTATTTCTCTGAACTTGGGGCTAATTTTGGTTTAAGTTTCTTTGCGGTAGTACTTTCTTTGTTTGGATTGAATAGTCTTAAGTCAGAGAAGAATGTTAAGATTTTTATCTATATATTATTTTTTATTTCTATTATCTTAGCAAGTCTTTATTTAGAAATTTTATTTTACTTTAGTATAATGATTGCTATCTTTGCAGGTATTGGATTAACTAATTTATTTCATGATAAATGGGAAAGTGAGATTATAAGGAAAACTACGATATTTATACTTGTAGTAGGTATTGCATTTTTTGGTATTTCTTATATAGGCAGAACTATAAATTTAGAGCCTAATGTTTTTCTTGTTGAAGGTATTGGATTCTTAGAGAATAATGTGGATTCCAAAGACACGGTAGCTGCACATTATAAATTAGGTCACTATATTACATATGCTGGAATTAGAAATATAATGGACAGTTATTTTATTTATGCCCCTAAATTAAATAAAAGATATGTTGATATGAATGAATTCTTTTATGCACAAGATATAAATGCAGCCAATAAATTTATTAAAGATTATTCTGTAGACTATATTATGTTTGATGATTATACTTATAATTTATTATATAAAAATAAGCTTAGAAATACATATTTACCATATTACCTAAATAATGATAAAAGATTTAGAATAGTTTTTGAAAATGAAGGCGTAACTATATGGAAAGTATTTCAGTAATTTTGAGTGAATATTTACTTATGATAGTATCTTTTCTTACTTTGTTTATTGCATTATTTTGGATACAAGTTTATTTGTTTAGGAACAAACGCGATAAATTAGTGGTTAATAAATGTCCTAATGTGTCAATAATTGTTCCAGCATATAATGAAGAAAGTTGTATAAAAGAAACAGTAGACTCATTGTTAAGTTTGGATTATTCTAAAGACAAATTGAAAATAATTGTGGTTAATGATGGTAGCACAGATAATACTTCCAATATTGTTAGGGCTTACCAATCAAAACAAGTTATTTTAATCGATAAAAAGAATAGTGGAAAGGCAGCTTCTATTAATGCTGCCTTAAACAAGGTGGAAAGTGAATTCTTTGGAATTGTTGATGCAGATTCTATAGTTAACAAAGATTCTCTTAATAATATGATGCATTTATTTGATAATGGTAATATTGGAGCAGTAATCTCTTTAACTAAGGTTAAGAATCCTACGACTATTTTTGAGAAAATGCAGCACTTAGAATATATATTTTCTGCTTTTAGTAGGAAATTAATGTCTAATGTTGATACTTTGTTTATAACTCCCGGAGTTTTAACTATATTTAGAACTGATGTTGTAAAAAAATTAGGTTGTTTTGATGAAAATAATTTAACAGAAGATTTGGAAATTGCTATGAAATTAAGGTATAATGGATACAATATTAAGATTGCTACTAATTCTATTACCTATACTAGTGTTCCTAATAATTTTAAGAGTTTATGGAATCAAAGAATTAGATGGTTCAGGGGATATTTGTATAATACTAATAAATATAGGAATTTGTTTTTTAGTAAGAAACATGGATTTTTTGGATTATTTCAAGTACCTCTTAATTTCTTAACTGTTTTTTTAGTTATATTAATTTTTATTCTTGCATCCTATGAAATATTAAGGTTGTTTTATAATTTTATCTTAAAGTTAATCTCTTATAAGCTTGATATTATTTATTCTTATAAACTTCCTACTTTAAAAGAATTGATATTTAAGTTAGACTTAAAAATAATTTTTCCAATGATTATATCATTAATTCTAGCATTTTACATATATAACAAAGCACATAAATTTGCTAATGAAAAGTGGAAATTTCCAATTGCGCTTATTTTATATATAACTATTTATCCTTCATTAAGAGTCGCGCATTGGCTAGCAGCTTTAACTAAGGAAATTATAGGATCTAAGAAGAAATGGTAAGGATATTGAAAAAACGCACAATGCTTTTGATTAGTTTAGTAATTACTACATTAATCTTTTTAGCTGGATTTCTATTAGGTTATAGCTTAGATAAATCTAGGATAAGTGATGTAGTAGAAAAATTAGAAGAAGATGACTTCCAAAGAGATAGTTATGTAACCGAACAAAAATTTCTTAATTTGTTTCATGGAGATGTTTGTTATTTAACTACACAGAGACTTAATGATTTAAGTAAGCATTTGGCAGAAACTGGAAAAGTGCTTACTGATTATGAGGTTAGGGGAATATTTAATGATAATGAATATCTTTCATTAAAGAAAAGATATTTTGTTTCTGAAATAAAATTTTATATTTTGCTTAAGGAACTTAAAGATAATTGTAATTATGATAGGTATGTTATATTGTTCTTTTATGATCAAAATAATAGGGAGTCTATACAGCAAGGATATATCTTAGATGCAGTTGTTAGAAGATTACAAAATATTACTGTTTTATCCATAGACAGAGAGTTGAGTAATGATCCTTCTGTTAGTGCTCTAATAAATTATTATAATATAACATTTGGGCCTACTATCATTGTAAATTTTGAAGATAAATATGAAGGATTAACTAATGTTAATGAAGTTATAGATATTATTAATAAAAAATAAGTTTTATAAGGATAAATATTTTAGTATTTTTATGGCTTGCGAGTTATGTGGTAGTAGAGGTCAATTATTTACTTCCATAATTGAAGGAGTTAAGCTTAATGTTTGTGGTAATTGTTCAAGTCATGGCAAGGTGATATCACAAATTAGTAATTATAATAAAGCTAATGTAATTAAACCCAGAAATAGAGATTTTGTGATTAACGATATTATTCTTAAGCAAGGTTATGGTGAGCTTATTAGGATATCTAGAGAAAAATTGAGTTTAAAACAAGATGAATTAGCAGCAAAATTGTCTATTAAAGAATCTTTATTGAAGGGGCTTGAAAATAATAGAATAGAGCCTTCTATAGAACTAGCTAAGAGATTAGAATTATTCTTAGGAATAAAAATTATAGAGGAAGTTAAACTAAATAGTTCTATAGGTCATGTTAATAAAGTAAGTATTTTTACTATAGGTGATTTAATTAAAAAGGATAAGTGAAATTATTGGTTTACTTTTATTAAAACGAAAGCTTTTTAAAATTTCTTCTTAAGTAATATATCATGGAAATAAAGTTTATTGAGAAAGGGACTAGTAGAATAAAATTTGAAATTAAAGGAGAAGACCATACATTAGCTAATTCTATTAGAGATGAACTCTGGAAAGACAATTCTGTGGAGGTAGCTGGTTATAATATAGAACATCCATTAGTAAGTAGCCCTATTTTTAGCCTTCAAACTAATAATAAAGAAAATGCTAGAAAAAGCCTTTTAAATGCTATAGACAGGTTAAAAAAAAGAAATAAAGAGCTTTTAGATAAAGTTAGTAAGTTAAAGTAAATGAATAAGCCAAAAGTATTGGTGGGATGTCCAACTTCTGATTATCATAAATACTGCCTTAGTGATTATAAGGAAAGTGTTAAGAATCTAAGTTATAACAACTATAGTGTTGTTCTTGTAGATAATTCTTATGATAAAGATTATTATAAAAATCTTGAAGACAGCCAAACAAGGGTTATTAAATGTACTTACAGTGAGTCTGCTAGAGATAGAATAGTAAGATCTAGAAATATATTAAGAGATATTGCATTAAATGAAAATTATGATTATTTCTTGAGAAGCTATTAAGACATAAAAAGGATATTGTAAGTGGGGTTTATTTTGGTCAATATACTAGAGGAAATCAAAAGAGATTATTGCCTATGTTATGGGTTGCAAAAAAAGATGATCCTACTAAGATTAGGTATGTACCTGTAGCTTTAAACTATGTTAATTCTGGAGATTTATTTAAGGTGGATTTAAGTGGACTTGGGTGTATTTTAATAAGCAGAAAAGTCTTGGAAAATATAAATTTTAAATATAATTCTGGGCTTAAAAAGCAATTTGACGATATTTCTTTTTGCATTGATGCAAGAAATAAGGGGTTTGAGATTTATGCTGATACTAGTGTTAAGTGTAAACATTTAATTTTAAATAGACCTTGGAGTTGGAAAGAGTTATTAGAATAATTTTAACTATTTTTCTTATTTATAATTATATATGACTAAAGAAAGTGTAATTTTTAGGGATAAATATTTAGTTATAATATTCTTGTTTTCAACAATTTTCTTTTTATTTCAGCATTATATAAGCTTTTCTTGGGATTTTAGTTCATTTGTATTAAATGGAAAATATTTATTTGATAATGGAAAATATAAAATTAATATAAACCCTTGTTTTATAATGTTTGAGAATATTAGTTTATTGGAAAAGAGTTGTAATTTAATAAATCATGGCAATTTTATTTTAGATAGCAATAGGAATCTGCATAACTTTTATATATACTTATAATAAAAAGTTTTTTATGCTTTATGTTTGGTGATGATGGGAATGAGTATTAAACAAGGATTTTCTAAAGTTTGGAAATTTCTATGGAAAGATGATAGTTTATCTTCCTGGCTTGTAAACTTAGTTTTAGCTTTTGTTATTGTGAAGTTTGTTGTTTATCCATTATTAGGAATATTATTTGGAACTACCCATCCTATTGTGGCAGTTGTTAGTAGCAGTATGGAGCATCAAACAAGTTTTGATGAATGGTGGAGGTCCCAAAGTGATTGGTATGAAAACTATGGTTTTAGTAAAACTGATGCAAAAAAATGGCCTTTTAAGAATGGTTTTAATAAAGGAGATATAATGATATTAAGAGGAAAAAATGTTAAAGATGTTAAAACAGGTGATGTTATAGTTTTTAGAGGTAATTCTAATGATCCTATAATACATAGAGTAGTTAAAAAATATAAAGAAGACAATAATTACTTATTTCAAACTAAAGGAGATAATAATGCAGATTCTTTTGAAGGACTTGGTGAAATAGGAATAACTGAAAATAAAATAATAGGTACTGCAGTTTTTAGAATACCTTTATTAGGATGGGTTAAAATATTATTTGTAGATATACTAAATCAAATTGGTATAAAAGCAAAATAGTAAATTACTTAAATAAATAGGTTGTTAGGTTGTGGGTTAGTAATTAATAGGGAGCTGATAAAAATTCAATTTTGTCCTAAATGTGGGTCAATTTTATTATTAGAGGAAAGTGGTAAAAGAAGTAAACTAGTTTGTAATAATTGTAATTATAAGACTAGAGAAAAAAAGAATATTATCCTTAAAGAGAAGGTTGCTTTAGAAGATAAAGAAAAAATAGAAGTTGTAGATAAAACTATAGAAACCTTGCCTAAAGTTAAGATAGATTGCGATAGATGTGGACATAAAAAAGCTTATTATTGGATGGCTCAGACTAGATCAAGTGATGAAGCAGAAACTAAGTTTTATGAATGTTGTAAATGCGGCAAACGTTGGAGAGAATATAGTTAAATATGGTAAAGTTTGCTAGAGAAACTTTTATAAGAAATGTTAAAAATATTGGGGAAAAAGTAGCTATTTCTGGGGTTGTTATTTTAGTTGAGAATGAAGTTTTTTTGATTGATGATGGAACTGGGCAAGCAAAGATCGTCTTTTCTAATCTAGAGATACCATTAGGAAATTATATTAGGGTTTTTGGAACTATTATAGGACTAGTTAGTGGAGTAGAGATTCAAGGAGACTTAGTACAAGATTTATCTAAGGTTGATAAAGTATTGCATAAAAGAGTTAAGGAATTTTTAGAATAATAAATTATTTAAATAAAATAATTTTTAAATAGTTATGGTCATATTTAGTTATTTAGTTTCTTCTATTATTTTAGGATTAATATTAGCAGTTATTGAGTTTTTTATAATACAAGTACATCAAGGTATAAGTAAATATAGTATTATAAAATGGTTTAAATCAATAATTATATTAATAATTTTAAGTTTTGTTTCTTTAAATTTAAAAGATATTGAGACATTATTTAATTTTAATTTTGTTAATATAATTTTACCATTAATCTTCGTTTCAGTTTCATATTTGGTCTTATTTATTGTTTCAAGACAAAAATTTAATTATACTGCTAATAGAACTATGATGAGTAATAGCAATGTTTATTTAAGAATATTAATTTTAGCGTTAATATTAGTTTCTTTTGGATATTTTAGAGAATATATTATGAATGTATGCAAAAGTTTATTAAGCGGTTACTGCTGATAAATGGTTATGAAATTAACACTTACAGAGCCTAGGTTATTAAAGGACCCAATAAATGCAATTTCAGAATTAGTTAATGATGTAAAATTAAATATTGATAAGGATAAAATAGAGTTAGTTGCTATTGACCCTTCAAATGTTGCAATGATTATTTTTAGGCTTTTTAGTAGTGCATTTGTTGATTACCAAGTAAATAGTAATGTTAGTATAGGTGTTAGCTTAGATTCCATAAAGCAGGTTTTAAAAAGAGCGAAACCTTCTGATACTGTTATTATACAATTAGATGATACAAAAAAGAAATTAAAGCTACAATTAAGAGGCGAGACTATAAGAACTTTTAGTATTTCACTATTGGACCTTGAAAATAAAGAGCAAAATATCCCAGATTTAAAGTTTAAGATGAAAATTGAGATGAATTCTTCTTTATTTGATGAAGCAATACAAGATATGGATATTATATCTGATAGTATAAGTTTAATTGCGGAGTCTAATAAACTTGTAATAGCTTCTGAGGGTAATATTAGTGAAGGAAGTATAGAAATCGCAGAAGATGTTGGGGCTAGTATTAGTTTAAATGGCAACGAATCTTTTAAGGCAAGATATTCTATAGAATATTTAAAAAAGATTGTTAAGGGTGGGAAATTATCGGATAAAGTTGTTTTGCAATTTGATAGGGATTACCCATTAAGAATTGATTATTTACTTAAGGATAAACTTCAACTTAGCACAATCTTGGCTCCTAGGGTAGAAAATTATTAATATAATTTAGTCTTCCTGTAAGAAAGATAAGATAAATGAAATACTGTGGGGATAAGTATGGACAAGTTGAGTGATTTTAACACTAAGAAATATAATTATGGCTATAAGGATGTTGAAATTGATGAGAAGACTAGAATAATACTTGACTTTATTAAAGATGGTAAAAATGTATTGGATGTTGGTTGTTTTAATGGATATTTAATGAACATCTTAATTAAAAATAATAATAAAGTTGTTGGTGTTGATAATTCTGAGTCAGCATTCAGAATTTGTAAGGAAAAAGGACTTAAATGTATACTTCACAACATAGAAGAAGACCTACCATTCAAACAGAAAACTTTTGATGTTGTAGTTGCTAGTGAAATAATTGAACATATTTATGATACTGATAAGTTAGTCAAGGAGATGAAAAGAGTATTAAAAGATGATGGATTTATTATTATAACTACCCCCAACCTAGCAGCGTTAAGTAGAAGAATAAGGTTATTATTTGGAATAAGCCCCCAAATAGATATTGGAGTTATTAATGAACAAGGTGATGACTTAAGCGTAGGTCACATAAGGTATTTTACAGTTCCAACACTTGAAAAGTTGCTTAAAAGGAATGGACTAACAATTGAGAATCGTTTATCAGATTATATATCTTTAAATAAATTAAGATTTAAAAGATTGGCAAAGTTTTGGCCAAGCTTAGGAACAGATATAATAATAAAGGCAAGACACGAAAGTATTTAACAAAATAATAGATTATCTTAGGTATACTATGTTATTAAGTTCTTTAATTGTTGGCGTAACTATTGTGTTAGTTTTTACACTACATATGTTGGTTTATTTTTTGGGATAGTGATATATGTAATACAAAAGGTTTATATATTGTAAATTTAATTCTTAATTTGAAGAGGTTGATATGAAAAAAGAATATATTCTTATTTTTCTGGGGTTATTAATTTTTCTTATAGGTAGTTGCAATTCTAATATAGAACCTCAAAAATCTGATCCTAATAGTAATAAAATAATTGACAATCCTACTTCAAATTCTCAATCTGATGGAGATGATATAGCTAATGATTATTTTGTTGGTAAAGAGCCTTGTACACCTTCTAGAGAATTTTGTGATGGTCTTGATAATGATTGCGATGAGAAAGTAGATGAGACTATTGGTATATGCCCATTAGGACAATTATGCAATAGTGGGAGATGTGTAGAATGTCCTTTAGGAAAACCATTAGAAGAGATATGTGATGGAAAAGATAATGATTGCGATGGGCAAATAGATGAAGAACTTAGAGACAGTTGTGGAAGATGTATTTCTACTAATAATCCTTACCCACTAAATAGAGAATTTTGTGATGGAAAAGATAATGATTGCGATGGGCAAATAGATGAAGAAGATGGAAATGAATGTAATACTTTTGTTTGTAGGACAGGTAGTCGCTATGATCATTGTGATAAAGATGTTAAATATAAGTGTCTTAATAAAGAATGTGTATCTACAAAAATTTGTAATGATGAAGCAAACTGCTATTGGGACTGGGTTGGTGAAGAAGGAAAGCAAGGTGTAAACGGAATAAAAGATGTTAGACTTTGGACTGGCCCTAAATATAATAATCAAGTAAAGTATTATTGTGGTAATTTTGCTGATACAAATTCTCAGAGACTATTTAGTTCATGTGAAGGAACTGGATGCATAGCACAGTTATGTAAGGGTGGTGATGACTGTCCCACTGCTTGTTACGCAACTTTGGATGGTAGCTTATTACATCTAAGGGAATGTGTTAAATACTCAGGAATTAGTAAAATCTGTGGATAGAAACGTTTATAAATTATATTTGGGGTTTTTATAATATGCTAAAAAGAGGCCAAGTTACTATATTCATAATTCTGGGATTAATTATTGTGATAATAATAGGATTTGTTTATTTTCAAAGGACTAATAAAGTAGATACTACAGAAGATACAGAAAGCAATGAAAGGTTTGTTACATCACAAATAGAGCCTGTTAAAAAATTAGTTGTAGATTGTGTTGATAAAGAATCTTTAAAAGGATTAAGGCTTATTGGCAAGCAAGGAGGTTATTACAAACCTATTAAATATAAACTTGTTGGAGATTATAAAATTGCATATGGTTGTTATATAAATAATGGAGAAAGAATAAATAATTTGCCTTTACTCAAGTCTATTAGTAAAGAATTTGATGATTATATGAATTCTGATTCTACTCAAAATGAGATTAGTAAATGCATTGACGAGTTTAAATTCTTTGAAGAAAGTGGAATTAAAGTAAGTGATGGAAATCTTATAGTTACATCTGATATTAAATATAACAAGGTTGCTATTAACATAAACTATCCCTTGACTATTTCCAAAGGAGATTATAGTGCTAATGTTGATAGTATGTTCAGTGAGATTTTTATTGGATTAGGAAAATTACATAAGGTTGCTAGTGACATAATAAACGAAGAATGTACTGGGAATAGTTTTGATGTAGATAAATACATTAGAGATAATGAACCTTTGGCAACAATTGGAATGCAATATTCACTAGGAGATACTTTTGTTTATCTTTCAAGTATAACTGAAGCTAAAGAAGAGCCTATTGATTTTCATTTCGTGATTCAAAATGGACAATAATAAAAAAATAGTTGCTTTTGTATTAATTTTCTTAGTTTACTTTATTTTGGGGTTGATGGATGTTAAGGCAGAGATTGTTAATTGTTGTCAGTGGACTAATGATAATAAATTCTGTGTTGAGAGTACAGATATAAATTTTCAAGATTATGGTGGATGTAAAGCTGGCTACTTATCTAGTTATAAAAGTTGTAGTAGTAATGATGTTTCTGAATGTAAACTAGGAACTTGTGTTCCTAGTGATACAGGCGAGTGTTTAGCAAATAAGTTTAAAGTAGAATGTACTCATAATAATCAAGGAAAATGGTTTAGCCAAGATATAAGAAGTGTTGGAGAATGTCAAGTAGGATGTTGTAATGTTGGTGGGAGTGTTTGTTCTTTACAAGAAAAAAAAGTTTGTATTCAAGACTTAGCAAATGGAGATTCTAGTGCTTTTAATAGTGGTATTACAAATGCATTAGAATGTGATAATTCATGTAGAGGTGCAGATATTGGGACTTGTAAAACTGAAAATGGATGTAGGTCAACAACAAGAACTAATTGCAATGGAGAGTTCTTTGCTAATAAATATGCTAGAGATGTTATAGGGTGTTTTGTAAATTCACATGCATATAAGTCATGTGGTGATGGCACAAGTGACAATGATAAATATAGTGTTTATTGGTATGATAGTAACAATAATAGGGAAGAGGTAACTCAAGAATGTAATTATCCTGATGAAATTTGTAATGACATAGATGATAAAGGTGGGGAAGATGCTAAATGTGTAAGTACAAAATGTGTGGAAGATTGTCCTGATTGTTATCCTAATGAACTAAAATCTGGAGAGAGTGTTTGTTCAAATGTTCTTGGTGGGCATTTTGACAATGAAAAAAGAAGCAAAGGATTAAGCAATTATATTTTAAGATGTCAGTGGGGTGTTGTTGAATCTGATAATGTTGACTTTAATAGAGAAAGAAGATGCGTAGAAGGAGTTAGTTCTGATGGTATGTTTAATGCAAAATGGAGAAAAAATAATTGGCAGGAATGTAGTAAATGTGGAGAAGGAAACGGAGCTATACCAGCATCTGATTACTTAGGATTTGCACCTATTTTTGGTCAACTTTTAATAGGCACTGTTGGGAAAGCATGTAGTGAGGGCGGAGCATGGAGGTTTGACAAATGTGAAGATTTTGGAAATGGCGATTGTGGGAGTATATTTAATGATAATGCTTATGATGATGATTTTATTTGGCCTCCATTAGGAAGTTGTAATCCTCAATATCCACCTGGAGAAGGGAGCAGAAATTATGGAGATCCTGTAAATAGATGTAATGTTTGTGGACAAGGTGGAGATAGTGCAACTAATATTTGTACTAGAGAAGAGTGTAATTCTATGGGTGATTGTGTTTTTGAGCCACAGATTACTGGTGGATTAGGTGCTACTGCAGGATTGGCTATTGGGACTTGTGGAAGTGCTGCATTTGCAGCATTTATTGGTCATCATTTACCATTTATTGGTCAAGCTATTACATTAGGTGCTATTGAAGCTTGCAAAGGTCCTGGACCTACTACACTTTATTGGGGGCTTATTGGAGCATTTTATGGTGTTGGGGCTGCTGAAGGCTCTGAAATTTCTGAATATAATTTAGCTAGTGATATAATTACTGATGGAAAAGTAAAATTAGGGCCTGTATTAACTTTAACAAATGGGGCGACTAAAACTATTTCTGAAGAGGACATTAACTTAAATGATTTAAATGAATTAAATAGGGAGGAAGAAGATAGATTTGGAAAATATCTTGGAATTTCTTTAGTGACTAAAGCAATTGCACCCTCTGCTGCAGTTGGATTAGTCAAATTGGCAGGCAAGTCTGGAAAGTTCACAACTGATAAGGCAAAAGATATTTTTACTGATGTATTAAAAGGAAGGACTGATACATTTTTTGAAAAGTTACCTAATGGTATTGAAGGGCCGCCAGACATTGCATTAACGCAAGGTGTAGTTAAGACATTACAATGGGCTGGATTAGCAGCACAATTTATTACTACAGCTAAGGCATTTGATAGTGGTATTTGCATGCCTGAAAAAGATAAACCAATTACTGATAATTCAAGATGTGATTTGTGTGGGTCTGGGGAGGGGCAGTGGTATTGTACAGAAGAAAGATGTAATGTGTTAGGTGGAAAATTAGAAGATGATCCAAATAGTGGACATTGTTTATGGGCGCCGTTAAATGAAACTGGAAGAAAAGAAGGATTATGCTTACAAAAAGATCCTGAAGATTTAACAATACCAGTAATAAATAATATTAAAATAGAAACATTTGATAGTATAAGAAATAAAGTTGATGAATTTAGTTCAAGTTCTAAATCTTATGAAGTTCCATCTTTATTATCATGGAATATTAATACTATCAAAGTGACTATTGTGACTAATGAAAGAGCTGATTGTAGATATTCTACTAAAATTGGAACAAGTTATGAAGATTCTGTGACCTTTGGAGATAGAGCATTTCCACTTGAACATATTGTGGAAATAAACATGACAGAAGTTGAGAAAATTGGAGGGATTACATATTACTTTAAATGTAGAGATGTTAATAATAATAGTATTAGTAAAGCTGATGATAGTAACTTCTTAAAAATAAAGTTTGACAAAAGACCTGATACTAGTGCGCCCATAATAAAGAGTTTTGATCCAAGGAATGTTTATTTACCTGAGAGAATAAATAGTATAAAATTAAGTTTATTAGTATTTGATGAAAATGATGTTGAATCATGTAAATATTCTAAAGACAAAATTAATTTTGATGAAATGGAAAATACTTTTGAAAAAGCTGCAAGTAAAAGCGTTTGTACAGATACAACTATTAATGATTGCAGAGGTTTTAGTAGTTCTTATAGTTTAACTAATGGGCAAAGTGTTTTTGTAGAAGGTTATGATAAAAATATTACAGCATATCCAATATTTGTTAAATGTAAGGATACTCGTGGAAATGTTATGATTGACCCTTATAATACAAGTATTTTTGTAATTCCTACATTTAATGTTACTATTAATAAACCATTAGAAAATGAAAAAGTATGGGATAGAACTCCTTTAATTAATGTTAGTACTGGAACTATTGCTCTTTGTAATTATACTATTTCAGATAAAGGATTTAGTTTTGGAATAGCAGGAACTGAACATATAAAAGAACATGAAGAAGATTTACCTGCAGGAATTCAAAATTTAAGAGTTAGTTGTTATGATTATGCTTTTAATGAAGTTGTTGCATTAAGAACATTTGAAGTGGCTTATGATAATCAAGCTCCTAAAGTAAATTCAATATACAAAGGTGATAGAAAATTATGTATTAGTCTTGATGAAGATGCACAATGTAAATATAGTTTTGAAGATGTTTTTCCAGATGGATGGAATGATGCGAATTCTATGATAAATAGTAATAGGGAGAATTGCGCTTCTCTAAAAGAAGGAGAAACTTATTATTTAATGTGTATGGATTCTTGGATTAATAATGCTACATTTAATATTCATACTTAGACTATAGAAAGATTTATCTATAGATTTATATGAAATTAAGCTATGGGAAAAAAAGGGCAAATTCAAGGTCAACCATTTATTTATATTTTTATTATAATTGTTTCTGTTCTTATAATTACATTTGGTGTTAAGGTATTACTTGATGTTATAAATTTAGGATGTAAAGTTGAAATTAGTACTATGATAGATAAAATTGAAAAATCTATAGAATCATGTTATGATCTAGATAAAGGAAGTACTTGCTATTTTGAGGATGTTAGTGTTTGTAGTGATTTAACTGAATTGTGTTTTATTAATTTAGATGAAAGTGTAAATGTAAATGCAGTTAAAGATGACATAACTAGAGTTATAATTAATAATTCTGTGACTTTTCAAGAAGGTTTTAATTTATTTTTAGTTCCTAAAGAAGGAAAACAATTAGATAAAAGAAAATTTAAGATAAGGTTTACTAAAGTTGATGAAAATCCTTTATGTGAAGATTTGACTGATGGAAAATTAAATTTAATTTTGTATAATGATGGAAATAATGTTAGAATAAGAAGAGAATGAATAAAGCTCAAGCACAAGTTCATTGGATTTTTGTTATAGTCGCTGGCAGTATAATATTATTGTTTTTTATTGGTTTTGGATTTGAATATATGAAATTGCAAAATTCAAAATTAAATTCTGTTGTTGCAATGCAATTTGATAATACAATTAATGGATTAAAAATAGGAGAACAATATAAAATATTAGAAATTTCTGAGAAAGTTAATGTTAACTTTAAATGTGATAGCTTAAATGTAAATAATGATTTTAATCATAGATGGGATGAAAATATAATATTTAGTCCTGATAAAATTTATTCAGATAAGTTTATGATATGGGCTAAAAAAGTTGAAATGCCTTTTGGTATTGATAATGTTGTATTAATTTCAAGTAGAGATTATAAAATATTTGTTATAGAAAGCGAATATTCTAGAAAAATTTTAGAATCTATTCCAAGACAATTTGATAATGTTCAATTAATACAATTTAATGAATTAAATAATATTGACTTTAAGATAAATAAAAATACAAAAATTGTTAGTTTTGAAGATTATAACTTAGATAATTTCAAAGACGAAGCAGACATTGTTTATATTAATAAAGGAGATTTTGGAAGATTGAAATTTAATAATGAAAATTTTGATTTTTATGGAAAAGCAATGATTTACGGAGTTATATTCTCAAGTAATAATAACTTTGCTTGCGCAAGTCAAAAATTATTTAAAAAGGCTTCTGTAATTAGTAATATTTATTACAATAAAGCTTTATATTTGCAAGATTGTTGTAGTAAAATAATTTGTAATTATAATAATATAGCTAATGATTTAAAATTATTTTCTGAATTATTTAAACAACAAAATTTAGACATGAATAATATTAATTTATTATCTCAGTCAATAATTTCAAAGAATAATGATTTATTTAATAGAGATTGTAGGGTGGTATTCTAATGAAAAAAGGTGAGTTACAAATTTATGAATCTGTATTTGTAATATTCTTTTTTGTTGTAATATTTATGATAGGATTTTTTTTGTTTTACAGATTTACTATTGAAGACATAAAGGGAAGCAATTTTGAGTTTCAGGATTATAAGTTTAAACAATTAATTGGAATTATACCATCAATGTATGAGGTTAGATGTAGTTTTTCTTTAAGTGATACTGAATGCATTGACTTAAGTAAGGCAATTGCTTTTAAGAAAGTAAGTAAAGACTACTTTAATATTTTTGGTTATAAAAAAATTTCAATTAAGGAAGTTTATCCAGAGGATAAAAATGCCGTAGTTATTTATGAAAAAATCCCTAATAAATATAAGACTAGGAGAGAAATATCAAGTCCTGTAGCAATTTATGATGCAACTCTTGATAAATTTAAAGTAGGTAAAATTATACTAGAATGGTACTATTAAAAAAAGGACAGTCCGAAGTTATTGGATTAGTTATAATTGTATTAATATTAATTGTAGTAGGATTAATATTTCTAAAATTTTATTTAAGTAAAGAAAATAGTAATAAAGAAAGTATTTCTAATATAAAAGCAAATAATTTAGTTAATGCAATAAAGTCTGTTAGTATATGTAATAATAATATGGCTGATGCTATAATTGCTTGTTGTACTAAGAAAGAATTTTGTGGAAAAGATGCTTGTCAACTTATAAATGAAGAAATTAATGATATACTAGAAAAAAGTTTAGAAGAAATAGTTTATTTTGAAGCTAAACAACAAAACAATTTATGTTTAAGTATAAATAATGATTGCCAAGGTATAAGTTCTACTGAAAATTTAATAAGAAATCAAGATGGGGATGCTAAAATTCGAGTAAAAATATGTTATTAATTTATTACTTTTATCTAGTTATAGTGATGAATTTTGTTTTTGGAGATTTTTGAGCTTTTTAATGCTATGGGGCTTCTAGATGCCAAATATTGAGGAATTTAGTCATTCTTATATTCTAGAGTAGATAAATGTTTATAAATAATTTGAAAACTTATCATTATACTCAAGTTTGAGTTAAAAAGAGAAAAACTAATTATGAAAAATAATAAAAATAATACATTTTATGGAGGTGCATTTTAAAATGCAAGAAAGTTTTACTATTAGAGCCAAGAAGGCTGTTAGAAAAATTGCAGCTATTGGTACTGGATTAGGAATGGTTGGGGCAACTATGATGAGCGCTGTTGCTTTAGATTATACTTTAGGAGATTATCCAAAGCCATTTATTATGAATAAGAAATTTAGTAATGTGGCTGCTATTATTGGAGAGACATCATCTCCAGATGATAATACAGCATTATTAGATGTTCTTTCTGGATTGGAACAAGCTACTGCTGTGTCAAAACCAGGAAGTAGTGGTCCTGCAAGTGGTGGGGCTCAAAAAACAGAAGATCTACAAGTAGGAAAAGCTTTAAACAATACTGCAGATGGTTTTGGAACGTCAATAGATAGTACTGATGTTGATGGATTCCAAGATACTAGTGTTAGAATAGATATTGATGATGTGTCTGATGATTATCAAGTTAAAGATGGAATTAGATTTGGTAATGCCTGTGCAAATCAAGCATCTTTATTAGCAAATTCAGGTTTTGAAAGCCCAATTCTTCAAACTGCATTGAGTTTTGATAGGGATGAAGATTGGCAAGATAAAGTATTTATAACATTCTCAAAGCAGAGTGTATGTTATAGATATACTTTTGATTCTGCTTTGTCATCTGGGAATACTCTAACAAGTGCAAAAAGCACAGACCCTATTGCAATTAATTTCTTAGGACAAGAATTAGAAATACAAAATGCAACTAATACTTCTATGGTTGTAAATAGTGGAGAAAGATTTGACTTAAAAGCAGGAGATAATGTACAAGTTGAAGGTAAGACTGTTACTTTAATTTCTGCAACTAGCTCAAATAAAGTAAGAATAGATGTAGATGGAACTAGTAAAGTCATTACAGAAGATAGCGAACAAATAATTAATGGATTAGAAATTAGAGCAGAAGATGTTAGTGATGATCAAGGAATTGAATTTGATGCAGCAACATTGTTTATTGGATTATCTGCTAGAGATACTTTTAAAGATGGAGAAGAATATATTGGAGAAGATCAAGATAATCCAGTATGGGTATGGCAATTAAGTAATTTAGGGGGAAGTTCTCCTGTAATTGGAGTTAAATTAGATTTGTCTTTGGATAGTCCAGACGAAACAGACAATCCAGCATATCAACATCCTTTATATGAAACAGAAAGCTTATGCCTACCAAGAGACTATGCGTGTATTATATTTGATAGTATGGCAGAAGACGATTTCCTAAAATATAGTGTTGATAGCGGAGTAACCGAATCTTTATTTTGGAATCAATCTTTAGCAGATGCTAATAGTGGAGCATTTACAAAGAAAGTACTTGAAATTAGTGCTGGTGGAGCACAAGATAATGGTTTCCAATTAGGAGATTATGGTGGAATTGCAAGTGATGATAGGAATAAAGATACTGATACAATAATGTTTGCTCTATTTAATGGGACTACTGATGGTGGTGCTTTAGGTTATACCTTAGGACTATTTAGAGAAGAACAAGATGGAAGCGATGCAATTTGGTTTGCAAACCTTTCTCATGTGGGTGCTGGACAAAATATTACACATAGAGCGTTCTTCCTTGATTATAAGGATAGTTTAATACCTATAACTGTAAATATAACTAGTTCAAGTTCAGGATCTTCAGGTACAACTGGTATAAATGGTACTATAATAGGTAATTTTATTATAGATTTGTCAACAGGTAATGATGGTACTGATCCTGCACATGGTACAGATAATAACAACTTAACAATTTGGTTCAGAGGTAAGTCTAACACAGATCCAAATTCAATTACTTACTTAGGAAATGGAGATGGAACAGAAGATACATATCTTTTCTATGGCTCAAATGATATTAGTGCACATAGCGAAGATACAAGAACACCAACTGGACTAAAGTTATATGACCCGGCTTCTGGAAGAAGTGGAGACAAATTTGAGTTTGAATTGCCTGCTGATATAACTGATTATAAGGCTAATATAGTAGTTACTACAAGTGGAAAGAAAGTAAGTACTGATAGTGGAAATGTTGTTACAGACGAAGCTCCTCAAATTCAGAAAGCAGATGAAGTAACTGATTTAACACAGTTCAATGCTATTCTTGGTGGTGGACCTTGTGTTAACAGTCATGTAGCAAGAATAAAGAATTTAAGTCCAGGCTCATGTGGAGTTGCTTCAGGATTTACACCAAATGAAGCTGTAATAGAACTAGTAGACAATGGGAGTAATGTAGCTCTAGTTGTAGCTGGTTGGGAAGCAGATGACACAAAGAGAGCAGGTGTAGTTTTAAAGAACTACGATGATACAAAGGTAATGACTGCATTTGGATCAAAGACAAGCGTAGTAGTAAAAGGAACTACAATGGATCTTTCATCTATTGAGGTTGCTTAAACCTTTTTTTCTTTTTAATATTTTTTTCTTCATAAAACTTTTAAACTTTGGCTTTAATAGAAATTCTTATGAAATTTAGAAATCCAGATTCAGGAAATAAAATAAGTAAAAAGAGTTTATATTTAACTATATTCATTGTTGTAATAATGGTTAGTAGTGTTATAGGATTTGTGGCTTTTACAGGTCAAGATGATGGTGTTAAGGCAGATTTAGAGTATAATGGATTTTCTTTTATTAAGGCTAATAGCGGATGGGTAACTAAAATAAATTCTAGAGATATTTATTTTGATTATTTGCCTAATGAAGTTAAAGATATTAATTATGATAAAAGTAAGTTATCTATACAAAGTAAGGTTTATATTGCTTATGATCCCTCTAAGAAAGAAAATATGGACTTTATTTTAAGTAAATTAGATAGTAATATTAAAAGTTTAGGCTATACTACAAATCTAGCTTGTGTAAAAGAGAAAAATTGTCCAGATGTTCCTGTTGTAGACTGTGAAAGTAAAGATAATATTTTATTTTTGAAAATTGATAATAAAAATGATATTTATAGAGACAAAGGATGTATAATAATCGAAGGAATAGATACAATTGAGCTAGCTAAAGCTACTGATAGATTTATATATTCTATTACTGGGGTTATTTAAATGGAAGAAGCAAAGAAAAATAATACATTGATTAGATTAGGAGTTATATCTTTAGTTTTATTTCTTGTTGTATTTAGTTCTCTTAGAGTTTATAGAGCAATTAAACTAGATAATAGTGAATATGTTTATAATGGAGCTACAGGAAATTTTGCATTTGAAGTTGTTGAAACTAATGGCTTAAGGCAGCATATTGTAACAGTTTATACTTTTGAAGATGATAAAAAAGAACATGAGAAAGTAATTCCGTTACAGTTTGGGCCAAAAGAAATGGATGATATAGTTGTAGAGAAAGATATTGATAATTTATTATTAATGGGTTCTAAGGAAGATAGTCTTAGGGATATGATATATATAACTCAAGATCCTTTATTAATTGGTGAAAGTAAAAGAGATTCTTTAGTGGCTTCTTTAGAAATCATGAAAGTTGTTGGAAATTACACATTTGGAGTTTATAAAATACCCATTAATTTGGCATATACGTATGACAATAAAAATGTAGAACAAAAATTACCTATAGTGACTTGTGATGATGTTTTAAGTAATAGGGCTATTGTATTAATTAAAAAAGGAAATAGTAATAGAATTTATTCTGATAAAGGGTGTGTGATATTAGAAGCAGTTTCAAATAAGGATTTAATTAGAGTAGCTGATAGGTTAATATTAGATTTACTAGGCGTTTTTTAAGACATGGTTAAAATATTAATGGGATGTCCAACTTCTAGTTATCATAAATATTGTATTAATGAATATGTTAATGGGATTAGAGGTTTAACTTTTAGTGAAAAAAAAGCAGTATTAGTTGATAATTCTAAGGACGATAATTATTTTTATTTGCTAAAGAAACTTAAAATTGATGTTATTAAATGTACTTACAGTGAGTCTGCTAGAGATAGAATAGTAAGATCTAGAAATATATTAAGAGATATTGCATTAAATGAAAATTATGATTATTTCTCTTAAGTCTAGAGCAAGATGTTATTCCTCCTAATGACGTAATTGAGAAGCTATTAAGACATAAAAAGGATATTGTAAGTGGGGTTTATTTTGCAAGAATTAAGAGTTTGAAAGATAAAAAAGTGAAATTACTTCCATTGCTTTGGGTAGGAAAAAAAGGAAGTTATAATCCTTATACAATGGCAGATATAGATATAGATATAGTAATGCAAGATAATTTTATTAAAGTTAAATATTGTGGACTGGGATGTGTTTTAATAAGTAGAAAAGCACTTGAAAAAGTTAAGTTTAGATATGATCCTAATTATACTACCTTTGATGATTTACATTTCTGTCAGGATGCTAGAGATAGTGACTTTGAGATTTATGCTGATACTAGTGTTAAGTGTAAACATTTAATTTTAAACAGACCTTGGAGTTGGGATGAAATTAAGAAATGAAAATATTTAAAAGCTAATTATAGATTGATTTCTTCTATGCCGGGATGGCGCAACTTGGTTACCGCGTAGGTCTTGAAGTAATAACAAGAGAACCTATTTCCTTACGGATATCTGGGTTCAAATCCCAGTCCCGGCGCTCATAATTAATTGTATATGTATCTAACTTGGTAATTGTTATTTAAGATTAATTCTAGTTAAATTAAAGGAAATAGAATATGTAAGTAATATTAAATGTTTTAAGAAATTAAATATAATAAAAAAGAAATTTAGAAGAAGTTTATTTCTTTGAAGGCTTCTTCTTTCTCATTAAGTAGTAAGCAATTGCTCCAACCACAATTACTATTATTACAATCCAAAGTATTATTGTTCCTGCTTTATTTGGTTTTGTTTCTTCTTCTGTAGTTGGTTCAGTTCCTGTTCCACCTTCACCTGTTCCACCAGTTTCTCCTGTTTCTCCAGTACTTGGGGCTGCTGCTTCTGAAAAAGCTATTGCCCATACTGAGAACCCTGGGACATTTGCCCTGTAGGTTATTTTACTTGTTGAACCTTGGGCAGGTGATTTTGTAGCTACAAACTTCTCCCATTTGTTATCTGCGTATCTGTATAATGCAATTTCATTGTCTTTAATGCTATTGGATTCCATCCATGCTTTATCTACTTCAAAGTTTATTGTTGCTTCTTGTATATTGTTATTATCAATATTAGTTGTTTTAACTTCAAAGTATCTTGCTACTTTTGAGTTTGGAGTACTTGAAACTGTGCTTGGTTTAGTTGCAGACGTTGAAACTTCCATTGATGCAGCAGTTACTGCGGCTTTTATCTTAAAGCTTATTGATTTTAGGCCTGCTCCTGATCCGAAGTTTTGAACTACCTTTAGTTTTCCAGCGTCAATAGCTGCAAATTCTACTGTCTTAGTTGTTGTTTGAGGTGCTTCAGAAGAACCAGCTCCCCCTCCACTACTTGATCCACCTGATGAATCACCACTTCCTGCACTAGCAAGTACAGTAAATCTAGATGTGGCTGAACTTGATGAACCAATATCACTGGTAGTACATGTAACTGTAAATTCCCCATTTGATTCACCGCTTCCAGCAGTATCAAAGTTTAATACTATTGTGTCTCCACTACCTCTCTTTCCTACTCCTGCTGTTGCTTGAGGTGAATTATCTGCACTTCCTGGTCTATCTACAGTTATATTTAATGATGATGATGGAAGTGTGTCTCCACTAGCGTCCCTACAAGTAATTACTGGTATTACTCCCCTTGTTACAGTGCCTTGATCACTTACTGTAATCCCACCATTTGTTACAGTTAGCTGTGCACTCGGTCTTATACCATCAACAGTAAAGTTATATCCTACTG
>JAGVZF010000029.1 GCA_018302785.1 Candidatus Woesearchaeota archaeon
ATAGTACGGAGGTGCAAACCTTCTATCAAGGCATGGATACAATACAAAGATATTATTTTGACCAACGCGGATCATGTCAAGGTAATCACCCGGCTCCCTACCACCCTCTACGTTTGGTACACTAATTTCGTTCAATCTAATATTGCGTGAGAAACTCTGACCTCTATCTATTGAATGAGTGAGGTAAATATCATATAAAGCTTCCTCCTGTCGATCTCTGTGATCTAAGAAAGTCACATAGACTATATTATCTTCATCCACAAAAATAGAAGGAAAAACTTGATGCCCATATGAGAAATCATCATTCACTCTTGTAGGATTGTTCCAAGTTATACCATTATTATCAGAAAAACTAACGTAGACGTCATAATCAACTGCATATTTTTCGTACTCAAAATCAGGATCAGTAATGCATTCCTTGTATTCGGCCCATGCTGCATAAATTCTTCCATTATGGTCAACTGCCAGTTCCGGACCTGTATAAACAAACCACACGCGGTTACTGGAGGTAGAAACTTTAGCGGCAGGACAAATTTCTAGACCTAGATTAGATTGGATAGTTCTCTTGACAAAACTATGCCCACCATCTAAAGAGACGTGAACAAAAATTTCATGTTGTTCAACTCTACCAGCAAAAATTATTCCATTTGGTCCTACTAAAGCTGAATTTGGCGGTTGAACAAAATCGCCATTCCCAAGTTCAGTTGTTTTATGTTTGGTAATTTGTCCATCTCTCATAATGAATAAACCAGTTGCCCAAGTCTGTGTATCTTCAAAGAATACACTATTCGCAAAAATATATTTAGAATTGAAATAAGGAGAGCTAGGATAATTATCAATAGCAATTTTCGGATAATCAAATAAAATATGGTAATCGGGTAGATTTTGGGCTTCATATTGTAATATTGTTTGTATCAGATGCGGTGGTCCAACGTTTTGGGAAATGTCATTATATAAACCACCAATAATATGCACTGGTTGATTACCCCAAAACAAAGAAGCTAGAATTAATCGATTGCTACTATCAAACACAGTTTTGGGATCTACAAGATATTCTCTAAGTAAAGGATTGGTTATATCATTTATTATATACCTATTCCAAGTGTTCCATCCGTCAATTGTTTGAGCTAGTGTACTACCAGAACCTACAACATACCCAAAGTTCTCATTAAGGGGGTTTATGGCAAGAACTGATTCCCAATAGCAATTACAACCTAGGAATTTAGAAACTCCTAAATTAAGTTCTAAAGGGGTGTTAGGAATGTCCACAAATACTTCATCTTGTTCAATTCCAAATATCGTTATTGGAATAGTTACTATTTTGTTACTTTCCTGAAATTCCAGCGTATAGAAACCAGTTTTAGTATTTCTTGGAATCTCAATAGTGAAGCCATCAACAGTTTTTTTGACACCATTAATTTCATAAGAAGAAATTGCAGTCCTAGTGTTGATATCTCGTTCTACAAAGGTGATTACATCGGGAGCAATTTTCAGATTATTTATTCCGTTTATTATTCTTATTTTTCTTCCAGAAAAAAACTTTTGTGGGTATGCTAATGATTTATCTAAATAATTGGGAACATCTAATCTCACTTCAAAATTTCCCCCATTTTCAAGTAGAGCATTATTGATCTGAGATGTTTTGTCTTCAATAGAAAAATTAGGACTTTTCTTAATTTCTTTATCATTAAATGAAAACCCCAAAAACAAAACAATAATTAATAATATAGCTAAGATTAATATTTTATATTCCGATTTATTTTTTTGCATCTTATTAGCCATCTTTCATGCTTTCCCTCAAATCATCTAATTGTTCTTTTAAATTCCAAGGCATTTCTTTAAATGTATATTTAAAAATATCTTCAACATTAGGTGCTTCAATACTCTCTGCTTTTTTCACAACATCTTCAACTTGTAGTTTTACTTTATCTTGTAACTTTTCTTCATCTAATCTACTTAAGTATTTATTTTTCATAATAAAATCTCTTAGCCTTAAAATTGGATCTTTTTTCATCCATTCTTGTAATTCTTTTTGACTTCTATATTTAGAAGCATCATCAGAAGTTGTATGATCTCCTAATCTATATGTAATACATTCAATAAAACAGGGTCCTTTTCCTTTTTTAATATTTAAAATTGCATCATTAGCAGCTTTATAAACACTAAAAACATCATTTCCATCTACTTGAATTCCATCAAAACCATAAGCTATTGCTTTTTGTGCTAAAGTTTCAGAAGCACTTTGTAATTTTCTTGGAACTGAAATTGCATATTGATTATTCTGACAAACAAATAAAACTGGCAATTTAAAAACACCAGCAAAATTCATAGCTTCATGAAAATCTCCTTCTGATGTAGCACCATCCCCAAAAAATACAACAACAGCAACATTATCTTTCTTAATTTTAGCACCCCATGCATATCCTACAGCATGCAATAATTGAGTGGCAACAGGAATAGCTATTGGAAAAAAATTCTTATCTGTTTTACTTCCTCTTTCATCTCCAGCATAATAAATAAATAAGTTTTCTGGAGGTAATCCAAATGCAATATGAGCAGCAGTTTCTCTAAAAGCTGGAAATATCATGTCTTTTTTATCTAAAGCAGCAATAATACCAATTTGACAAGCTTCCTGACCTTTAACAGGTGCAAAAGTTCCTATTCTTCCTTGTCTTTGCATACTTAGCATTTTTTCATCTACTACTCTAGTTAATATCATATTTTCATACATCCAAATAATTTGACTTTTAGTTAAATTAGGCATTAATTTCTTATCTAAAGTACCTTTTTCATTAAGAATTTGTAAATAGTCTACACTAAATTTAGCTATTGTAGTTTTAACCATTTTGAATTAAACTTTTAATAAAAAATTCTCCTGCTTTATAACTTGATCTTACAAAAGGACCACTTGCAACATATAAAAATCCAAGTTCTTCTCCAATTTTTTTATAAAAATTAAATTTGTCAGGACTCACATATTCTTTTACTTCAATATGTTTTAATGAAGGTCTTAAATATTGTCCTAAAGTTAAGAAATCAACATTAATTTCTCTTAAATCTTTCATAGCTTTAGTAACTTCTTCTTCAGTTTCACCTAGTCCTAGCATAATTGAACTTTTCGTATAAATTTCATCATCAACTTCTTTCACATATTTTAAAATCCCTAAACTTTGATTATAATTAGCTCTTGGATCTCTAACAAATTTTTGTAATCTTTCCACAGTTTCAATATTATGACCTATTACATTTGGTTTAACATCAATTACATTTTTAATTAACTCTTTTTGCCCTTTAAAATCAGGAATTAATACTTCAATTAAAATAGAAGGATTTTCTTTTCTTACTTCTCTAATACAATCAGAAAAATGATTACTTCCTTGATCTTTTAAATCGTCTCTATCTACAGATGTAATCACAACATAATCTAAATTCCATTTTTTAAGAACATTAGCAATTTTTTTTGGTTCCTCTTTATCTAAAGGTTTTCCAGGAAAAGCAGTTTTAACAGCACAAAATTTACATGCTCTTGTACAAGAGTTTCCCATTATCATAAAAGTTGCAGTTCCAGAATTCCAACATTCACTAATATTAGGACAATGAGCTTCTTCACAAACAGTAACTAAATTATTTTCTTTAAGTATATCTTTAACATCACTAAAATTATCTTTTTTCTCTAATTTAATTTTTAACCAACTTGGTTTTTTATGTTGAATTTGAATCTTAGACACCTCTTTATTTACCCATAGCCCATTTCTTAAAAGTTTCCCAATCAGTACTTCCACATAAAGCCTTTCCAGTTTTTTTGTTAAAACAAAATGGAACGCCACCACAACCAATTTTATCTAGTCTTGATAATAACTGTGCATTTTCTGCATTATGCCATACCTCAATTCTTGTAATTTTAATACCCTCTTCTTGTTCTAGCTTCTTAATTAGAGGATCCATTTCTTTGCAGTGGACACACTCAATTCCATAGAACTCCAATAAATCCTCAGTCATCTTAACCTCCTTTTGTTAAAAGTAGTCCAATTTAAGCATTTAAAAGTTTTTTGTTTATAATATATAAACAATTATTCATACTTTTCAATTTTAATTTTAGACTCATCAACACCTAATTCTTTTAAATCCTTAACAGTTGTATCTACCATTAATGGGGGACCACAAATATAAAATATTTGTTTCATTAAGTCTACATTGCAATTCTTTATTAAATTTGAATTAATTCTACCTTCAAATCCATCCCATGATTCATGATCTTTTTGTGTTAATGTAAAATAGCATTTAAAAGTTTTATATTTGTCTTGAATTTCCATTAATTCGTCATACCATATTACATCGCTAAATCTCTTATTACTAAAAAGCATTGTTACATTTTTATTAAAATTCTTTTCTATTATATATCTAAGCATAGACATCAATGGAGAAATTCCGCTTCCAGCCCCAATTAAGAAAATATCTTCATTACTATTTTCATCAAAAACAAATTTTCCATAAGGCCCACTTACTTTAACAATATGTCCGGGTCCTAAAACCCTAGCCATATAATCAGAAATAAATCCATCAGGAGTTCTTTTTGATGTTATTTCTAAGAAATCTTTATTTAATGGAGATGAAGACATTGAATAAGCTCTACTTTGTGTTTTAGGAAGATCATTTAAAACTTTAAATTCTCCATTTTCAATTAAGGGATCAAATTTTAGCATTACAAATTGTCCAGGAAAATAATTAAAATCAAAATTATTCAATTTAAATCTAACTGCATAAGAATCTTCAGTCAATTTTTTAACTTCACTAACTTCTAGTTCCTTATCTCTATGTACTTGTTGCATATTATAAATAGCTGAAACTTAGTTTTATAAACATTTTGATATTTTAATCCACAATTTTAGTCTTTAATTTATTTAAATTGCAAAAATCAGAAGAGAAATTATAAGCTCCAGCATTTAAAAACACTATTTTATCACTAATTTTAGGTTTATTTAAATAAACTTTGTATCTAAAAATATCCATAGAACAAGGAGTTTGGCCTTTGATAGTATAAGCTTCCCCTTCTCCATCTTCAAGTTCATTTTCAATTTCTAATCTATAATGTGTAGCAAATATATCAATAGCAGAGTTATAAACACTACAATTAACAATAATGTTATTATTATAAATGTTTTTTATACTAGCCAACAATTTTATACATGGTCCTGAAATAAATCTTCCAGGTTCAATTATTAATTTAATATTATACTTATCTAAGAATTCTCTAAGTCCCTTAATTTCTTTGTATATAGAATTTAATACATCGGCTCTAAAATTTTTGTATTTTATAGGAATTCCTCCACCTATATTTAACAAATCAATATCATTTAAAGTTTCATCAGTTAATACATTTTCTAATTCAAATTTTAAATTCCATTCACTTACATTTTGAGTTTTTCTATGGAAATGAATGCCTAATTTTTCTATATTTTTATTTTTTCTGAGTTCAGGAATCAACTTACTTATTTGATATGAAAACATTCCAAATACAAAATACTTTCCTGTATGAATTGTATTTTCCTTTAACCTCATTCTTAATAATAAGTTTATTTTAATATCTTTATCTTTAATAAAATCAATTAATGTATTTAAGTCATTTTCATTATCAACAACGAAATTCCTTATTCCTAATTCAAATAACTCTTTTAACTCTAAAAAATTCCATGCCTGTGCAAAAAACCAAATTCTATTTTTATCCTTAACCTTACTTAAACTTTCTCCAGTATGCATACTAAACATACAATCTGTTAAATCTTCTAAGACTTGAGCAACTTCATAATTTGTTTTAGCACTATAAGAAACAATATCACATAAATTTTTTATTATATTATACTGGTCCATTAATTTTTTTTTACTTAGAATAAATTTAGCAGACTCAACCATTTTTTAATAATCCTTCTTCATTTAATTTTTCTAAAGCACTTATCATTGCCAAAGTAAAAGTAATTGTCGCATCCCCAATTACAGTTACAGCGTCGCTATCATCTTTAACTTTACCCCAAGATTTAGCTTCGTTTGTAGTTGCTCCGCTCATACTTCCACTTTTTTCATGCGCAGTAGTCATATACACAGCATAATCTAATCCACCATTTAATAAACAAGCAAAAATAGCATGATGCTTAGAAATACTCCCACCTAAAGAAATTAAGCCTTTAATGTCATCTTGACTTGTACTTAATAAAATATTCTTAAAGTCTTTAACAACATCTACAATAAAATCATCATGATCTTGCTGAAACATAAACAGATGAAATCCAAAAGCCCCATCAGTAATAGCAGGACAATAAATATCAACATTATTCTTTGCTGCTTGATATAAAATCGAATCTTCATCATTTAACATAAATCCTATTTCTTTTAACATTTCAGAAACAGCCCATCTTTTCTTCTTTTGATACAATTTGCTTAAAATTGGTAACATAATATTTTCAAAATTACAATAGCTCTCATTAGTTATGTATAAATTTCCCACTCTATTAACTCCTTTCTCATATAAAGCAACATCATCACTTCTAAAGTCACCAATAACAAATTTTTCTCCATAAGCCTTCATAATATCTTCTTCTAAACCTCCGACTGTAGTTACAATTATATCAGGAATTCCCAACTTAATTAATTGAGCAAAAAATCCTCTTAATCCAGAAGTAACCATATTAGAAGTAAAGGTAAAAAATACCTTTGCAGAAGCCTTCTTCATTTTTATAATAGTTTCTGTTGCTCTAGCTAATTCAATGCTTTGAAAGCCTAAGTTATTATATTGATTAACTAGATCTTTAACATTTAATCCTTTTTCCCATTTAAAATCTTTAACATAAGTCATTTTAATATTATAAATAAAATTTATTCTAGAAATATCTAAGATTATTAACTGCCAGAATGTCTTACACTATCAAATAAGTCTTTGGCAAATTTCATGATTTATATAATAAAGTATATATTTAAAAATTTATCGATTAATTAATTCTTCTAAAGCTTGTTTAGCATAAAATCTAACATTATCATTTATGCCATAACTAGAATCATCAAGTTCATCAATACTAAACCATTTACATTCTTCACTTTTCTCAGTAATACTTAGCATTAACTTATCAGAATTTGTTGTGGCAAAATACACTAATGATATATGTTCATGATTTTCATTGATTCTATGTCTATTCATAAACTTAGGAGGTATTAATTCTTTATAATTTACATCATGTTTTCTAAATTTAAGCAGATCATCAATAATTTTAATATCTAATCCTACTTCTTCTTTTACTTCTCTAACAGCTGCTTCTAAAGGATCTTCATCTAATTCTATATGACCCCCTATACTTAACCAAATTTTGTATTTATCATGCTTTCTTAATAGAACTCTATTTCTATAAACAATATAAACTTCAACAGTAAAATCTATCTTATCATGAATATGAGGCATTATCATAAGAATTATAATAAACTTATAAGAATTTCTATATAACTATAAAAATAGATTTATATCACTTTAATGTTTTCCACATTAAAATATTTCTTTGTAATATTCTTTAAACTATCTAAATTTTTTCTATCCCTTCCAATTAAAATTCCTCTTTCTCTCATGTCTTCTACTTTAATCTCAACAATTTCATTATTTACTTCTATACTTAATGCCTTAATTGGGCTTACATAACTTTTTAAGAACTCTACTATATTATCAGAATACTCAACAATCTTAACTTTTTTCTTTATCATCGCCTCAAGTTTTTTAATTTTACTTCCATTATTACTAACAACTTTTCTTATATCACCATGTTCCACTATAAACATAACTTTATCATTGTTCATATAACAATCTTTAACTCTAGCTCCAGTCAACACCTCAAAAAGATTTATTAGTTTTATACTTTCATTATTTAACTTCATATTAGTAACACAACACACTCACAGAAAAAGGTTTCTTACATAGACCGCCCAATTCCTCATTAGTTTCTTCTAATTCATTTAACTTAACATTTGCAATACCACAAAAATGTCTTAAATCTTTTTTTATTCTTTCTGGACAATTTGAAGCAACAAATACTTCTCCAACTTTTCCTGTCTTTAGCATTCTTATAGTAATATCTGCTCCATAATATATCTTCTTCTCTTTAACTATTTTTCTAACTTCTGCAGAACTCATTTTTTCTTCTCCATTTTTACAACTAATTTAGGTAATCCAGTTCCCAAAGGAACAGGTTGATTAATAATAACATTTTCAATAACACTATTAAGTTCATCTCTCTCCCCAATTAAACTTGCATTAATCAAATGTTTAACTGGAGTTTCAAAACTTGCTCTAGCTAAAACACTTTCTTTTTCTCCACTAATTCCACCTCTAGAAACTCCCCTAATCCTTCCAGTAGAGGTCATACAATCAGCAAGTAACATTATATGTCTAATATCAATATCTAATCCCTGTCCCTCAATAACTTTTAAAGATTCAATAATTATTGCTTGTCTTCCAGCTTCTATTCCAAAAACTTTTTGTATTTCCATAATATCATTAGAAATTGTTCTTTTGTCATCTATTTCTTCTAATTTTAAAACTTCAGATAAGTTAGTCCCTGCACAAATTATTATAAATTCATTATCTCTCTTAATGGGTAATACATGTGTAATCCCCTTAATTCCAGAAACTATAGTATCTTTTACCTTTTCTTTAATTCTATAAACTTCTCTTAACGTACTTTCAGTAGCTTTAGGTTTTATAATAATAGTATCACCTTCTTTAGCTACCTGAACTCCTTTAAAATCTTGAGCAATAGCCTTTGCAATTATCTCATAATTTGTTCCAACTTCTTTTAATTTCTTAGTGTCTAATTTTATTTCAACGCTAACTTTAGCTAAATTAATATTAAATTCTAATGTAATTTCTTTTAACTTGCTTTCTTTTACCTTTGTAGCAATTTGTCTAACTTTCTTCGTATCCTTATTATATTTATTTTTAATATAAATCTCCATTCTTGGAGTTGTTGGACTTTGCCTGGCATCAAATAGCTCAATTAATCTTGGTAAACCTAAAGTAACATTCATCTCTGCAACTCCTGCAAAATGGAAATAATCTAATGTCATCTGAGTTCCAGGTTCTCCAAAAGACTCAGCAGTAATAGTTCCAATTGCTTCTCCAGGATTTATTTTTGCATTTTCATAAGCATTTTTTACACCATCTAGAATTGCCTTTACTTTAGTATTATCTAATCTTTTGTCTTTACATTCTTCTTTAACATCTCCTAATATTTTATCAGGTATTAATCCAACATATTCATCATAAATACTCTTTGCCATTATTTACTTGTTATTTCCTTAACTATTTTCTTAACATTAATTTTTCCACCCTCACTCTTACTTACATCAATTCCATCTTCTCCATAAATAAATTGTACGATTGTTTTATTTGAGTCTCTAACAGTACTATCATATTCAACTCTTAAATCTTGCAAAGCATTACTTAATCTTCTATACAAATACCCAGATTTAGGAGTTCTTAATGCAACATCCATTAAAGAATCTCTTCCTGTCATGGCTCCAAAAAAGTATTCATAAGGATTTAATCCACTTTTAAATCCATTTCTAATAAATCCATGCGCCTTAGGACTTAAATTCCCAGGTTCAAACATAGAAATTGTTCTATCATGATAACCTTTACTAATTCTTCTTCCTCTTAACGCTTGCTGTCCAACACAAGCAGCCATCTGAGCTAAATTTAATATATTCCCTTTAGCTCCAGAACTTGACATTACAATAGTAGGATTATTCTCATCAGCAATTCCCAAAACTTCATTACCAATTGCATTTCTAACTCTGTTTAATACCCTAACAATTTCTGCTTCTAATGTATCTTTCTCAGAAAATCCAGGATTAGCTTCTAATTTTCCGCTTCTAAAATCAGAGATTAACTTATCAACCCCTAATTCTGCTTCTTGTTTTAATTGCTCAATTTTATTTCTTGTTCTTTCAGGTAAATCTGTATCAGAAATTGCTGTAGAAAATCCATTTCTAAATAATACTTCTATTCCTAATCTAAATAATTTATTTAATATATCTATACCAATATTTTCATTATAATTTGCATATAAAGATCTAATTAAAGCCCCATTTTCTTCACCAATACTTGCCTTATCAATATGTCCAGAAATTAATTGTCCATTCTTAACAATTACAGGAGTTTCATCTCTAGCAACCCCAATAAAATCAAAATCATCTGGGAGTATAGCACTAAAGACTTGCCTTCCTGAAACAGTATCTTTAAAATCTTTAAATTTACTTGGATTATCTACCCCTATAGCTAATAATAAACTAACTGCTTCTTCTTTAGGCAATTCCAATTTCTTAGTCAAGACAAAATTACCAACAATACTATCATCAATGCACCCCATAATATTTACTCCATTTTTAGGAGTTATAATGTGACTTTGAACTAACATTAAAGTTTCAGCTTCTGCTCTTGCTTCCTCATTTTGAGGTATATGTAAATTCATTTCATCGCCATCAAAATCAGCATTATAAGGAGTACAAGTTCCTGGGTTTAATCTAAATGATCTACCAGGTAATATTTTCACTTTATGACACATAATTGACATTCTATGTAAACTTGGTTGTCTGTTAAATATCGCAATATCTCCGTCCATTAAATGTCTCTCAACCTTATATCCAGGTTGTAACTCCTCTAACAATTGTTCTTTAGTTTCATCAGTAATTTTTTTCTTTTTTCCATCAGGTCTAATAACATAATTACTTCCAGGATAATTTGTTGGTCCTTTCTTAATATATTCCTTCATTTTTTTAATATTCCACTCAGTAACTCTCTCTGGGAAAGTTAATTCCATTGCAATAATTAATGGAACTCCAACCTCATTAAACTTAATCATAGGATCTGGGCTAATTACAGTTCTAGCAGCATAATTTACTCTTTTTCCAGCTAAATTATGTCTAATTCTTCCTTCTTTGCTTTTTATTCTCTCAGTTAATGTTTTTAATGGTTGTCCACTTCTATGTCTTGCTGGCGGAACTTGAGATAATCCATTATCAAAAAACGTTGTAACGTGATATTGTAGTAAATCCCATAAATCTTCAATAATAATTTGAGGTGCACCAGCATTAATATTCTCAAATAATCTTTGATTAATTCTTACAATATCTCCTAATTTATGAGTTAAATCGTCTTCACTTCTTTCTCCAGATTCTAATGTTATAGAAGGTCTTATTGTAACTGGAGGAATTGGTAATATAGTAATAACCATCCACTCAGGTCTTGCATATTCTGGATTTAATCCTAGAAAACTTACATCTTCATCGCTCATCTTTTCAAATCTACTTCTAATTTCAATAGGACTTAATCTTCTATCTCCCTCCATAAAAGTAGAAGGTTTTTCTAAAGCAATATCTCCTTGTTTAGCTTGGCAATAAGGACAAGTTTTTAATGATTTCACACGAGTTATAACTCCTTTTTTAGTTTCTTTAGAAAGTGCTTTAATTTCTTCATCACCTTCATCTTCTATATCTTCACCACTAATTTTTTGAATATCTTGGGATAATATTTTTCCACAATCTTTACATATACTTTTTAAAATTTTTGATATTACATTAATATATTTTATATGAATAACTGGCCTTGCTAAGTCTATATATCCAAAGTGTCCTATACATTCTTTTAATTTTCCACCACATGTCTTACACCTTAATCCAGGATCTATTACTCCCAATCTTACATCCATTAATCCACCGTCTACAGGATACCCTTCTTTATCATATAATTCAGGAGTCACAATTTTAACAGCAGCCATCTTTTTAATATTTCTAGGACTAAATACACCAAATATTATAGAACTTATTTTTTTGGAAATATACTCTTCTGCCATTTTAATATTTATTCTTCAACTCCAATCTTGGGTAAATTAGCATTGATTTTAACTCGTCAAGTAATAACTTAAATGCATAACTTACTTCAATAGCATTTATTTCAACTCCACTTCCACATCTACTACAATATTTCCTATTCTTATAACTTTCATAAACTGCAAACATACCACAGCTTTCACAAACATACAATGTTGTTTTATCAGAATCAAATCTTTCCTTTAATAATAATGAAGCACCATGTGCAACAAAACAATCTTTCTCCATCTCTCCAATTCTTAATCCTCCACCTTTTGATCTTCCTTCAATTGGCTGTCTAGTTAATAATTGGATTCTTCCAGATGCTCTTGCATGCAATTTATTAGCGACCATATGTTTTAATTTCAAATAATAAATACTTCCAATATAAATTTTAGCCTTAAACTGCTCTCCTGTAATTGCATTATACATTGTTTCTGTGCCATTTTCTCTAAAACCTAATTTTGCTAATTCTTTTCTTAATTGTTCTTCTGGCACAGCATCAAATGTTGTTCCGTCAATATGTTCCCCCTTTAAACTCCCAACTTTTCCAGCTAATATTTCAATTAAATGTGAAATTGTCATTCTTCCTGGAATTGAATGTGGGCTAAATAATATATCTGGTCTTATACCTCTTGCTGTAAATGGAACATCTTCTTCTGGAATTATAGCTCCAATAACTCCTTTTTGCCCATGTCTTGAAGCAAATTTATCTCCATATTCTGGAATTCTTTGAGCTCTTATTCTAACTTGTATTAATCTGTTTCCCTCTTCATTTTCGGTAATTATAATATTATCAACCCTTCCACCTTCTCCTTGTTTTATTGTAGTAGAACTTTCTCTTCTAATATTAGCAGCAATGCTAAATTCTTCTAATTCTCCTAAAAATCTTGGTGGGCTTGTCTTCCCAATAACAACATCATCTTCTTTCACACTAGCTCCTGTATAAACAATTCCATCTTTTTCAAGTAATCTATAATCTTTTTCTGATTTATATCCTTTAACTTCTTTATCTGGAACTATAACCTCATCAGTTAATCCACCACTATATCTTAATTCCTCAGCATTATAAGGTCTAAAATAACTAGATCTTCCAAAACCTCTTTCAATACTTCCTTTATTGAATATTATGGCATCCTGCATATTGTAACCTTGAAAACTAATCATTGCAATTACAACATTTTGACCACTTGGATGAGTCTTATAATTATAAATGTCATGCATAAATGTATTTACTACAGGCATCTGTGGATAATGTAAAATAGAAGTATCAGTATCCATCCTATATAAGAAATTACTTGCATACATTCCTAATGATTGTTTTTGAATTTTACTTCCCCTAATTAATCTTGAACTTCCTCCAAAATTTGAATATGGTATTAAAGAAGTAACAATCCCTAGAATTGTAATAGGACTTATTTCTAGATGAGTATGTTCCTTAATTAAATCACTTTCATATAAAGCAACATAAGCATTTTCTTCTTCTCCAGCATCTAAATATTCAATAATTCCTTGATCAACTAATTCTCTCCAAGAAATTTCTCCATTATTTAATTTCATTAATTTTTCAGCATTTAATCTAGGAATTCCATTCTCTACAACAATTAAAGGTCTTCTTGCTCTTCCCTTAGATAAATCAATGTTAATTTCATTAAACATTTTGTTATAATTAACATTCAAATGGAAAGGTAATTTTCCTAATCTTCTTTCCTCTCTTAAAGTCTTAACAAATTCCTTTGGCTTTTCAATAATTCCAATAAAAACATCATCTAAGTAAACATCAACCATATTAAGCAATTCCTTTTAATCCATATCCTTCTAACATTTTCTTTAATTTTTCTTCATTGTATTCTTCTTGAGTTATACTACATAATATTGAAAGATTTTTTCTCAATCCTATAGGAGTTCCTTCTGGAGTTTCAATAGGACATAATCTCCCAAAATGAGTGCTATGTAATGCTCTAGCTTCAAAATTTTCCTGGCTGCTTGTTAATAAAGAAACAACTCTTTGTAAGTTTGAAATAGTAGCCATATTATTTGTTCTATCAATATTTTGACTGACTCCTTTTCTTCCACCAACCCAAACTCCAGTAGCCATTGCACTTTTTATTCTTGAAGTTAATAATTTTTCTCTAATTATTATTTTAATAGATTGGAATTTCCCCCTCTTAACTAATCTCTGGAAGTTAAATATCATATCTTGAATTAAAGCTCTTAAATTAACTCTAAATAATTCACCTAATAAATCACCACTTAATTTTAGTCTTTTATTCATATAATGATCTTTATCTATAACAACTCCTTCTTTACTTACAATTAAGAACTTCCTTATCATCTTACACAAATTATAAGCCTTAATTATCCTTTCTTTTTGTGTAATTCCTAAATGTGGCAATAAATACTTATCTAATTGTTCATAAATTTTTTCATATTTTTCTTCAACCTGATTAGGTATTCCAATCTTCTTAGATAAGAATTCTAATGCGTCTTCCTGATTTTTTAACTCAACACTATCAACTAAATTTATAAATATATCATCATATTGTTTAGCATCACTTGTTATAAAGTCAGTAATTTCCTTATCTCTGTTTAATCCTAATGCCTTAATAACAGAAATAATTGGAACTCTCTTAAACCTTGTAAATGATAAATAAATAATTCCATCCTTCATTTGTTCTATAGTATGAGGAATTCTAAATGAACCTCTTTCAGAAAATAACTTTCCAGTAAATTTACTTGGACCTGTTGAATTTCTTGTAACAAATAACCTATTCGCAGCTAAATCTTCTACAATAATTAAAACTCTTTCATTACCATTAATTATAAAATAACCTCCAAAATCTTCTGGATCTTCCCCAACTTCAATTAATTCTTCTCTTTTTAAATTAGCTAAATGACAATACTTAGATTTTAACATTACAGGAATTCTACCAATCTCAGTTGTAAAAGATTCCCTTTGGATATCATCAATTAAAGCAGAAACTTCTAAGAAAATAGGACTAGCATAAGTTAAATTTCTTAATCTAGCCTCCATAGGATAAACATCTCTTTTGCTTCCATCTGCTTCTGTAATTTGAGGCTTTTCAGATAAAATTTTCCCCATTTTAATTTTAAAATTCTCTACTTCTTGAGGTATTATAGTAGGAATAATCTCAGTAGTTTCATTAACAATTCTCTGCATCCCTTTTTCCATAAAATTATTATAAGATTTTATATTAGACTCTACAAAACTATGTTCTTTAAAGTAATTATTTATAACCCCCCTATAATTATTTGCCATCTATCACCAACCTATAAAAATAAAATTCCTCTCCAGCTGTAGGAGAATTTCTTTTAATTTTTACAACATCACCAACTTTAAGATCTAAATTTTTTATAGCAGCATCATTCTTAAAAATTTTAGGAAGCTGCACTAAAGATACATTATATTTCTCAAGTAACTCCTTTTTCTCAGAATCACTCAATTTAGTGTGCTCTGATACCAAAATATGCTTTTGAATATTTATCTCATCCATTTTTAAATTGGTGGCCCGGACGGGACTTTCATAGCTTTTAGTTTTGCTTAAGCCTTTACTAAAAGCTTATTTTGAACCCGCGACCACCTGCTTTCTGCCTAGTTTAAAAGGCAGGTGCGCTAACCAGGCTGCGCTACCGGGCCGTTAACTTAACAAAATACTCTTTAAAGTTTTTTAAATAACTCTAGAATAATTAATGTTAAGCTAAAATTTAAGGCAGGTATATGTGATCGAGGGACAATCATTTTAATCATTAGTTTATAGTAAAAGATAATTAATTTAATTGTACACCATAAATTTATAAAGCTTTCGCTTATATTTCATTTTTAATGTCAAAAATAACAAAAAACATAATTTTCTATTAATTAAGGCATTATTTACTTCTTTAATAGTTTAAACGCATGTACCCAATTATTATTCCTAAATCCATAGTTAATCCAAAACATAGCTAAACTTTCAAGCCAAATAGCTTGCTCAATATTACCTATGTCTATAATTTCTTCCCATCCAAAATCTTTAGCAAATTTCATTACTAATTTCTTTGCTTCTTCATCATCTCCTGCAACAAAAAAAGTAGGCATTCCTTCTTCTCTTTTTGGATTACACATAATATAGGCACTAACAAAATTAAATGCCTTTACAACTTTTGAGTCAGCTAGTATTCTCTGAATTATTTCCCCACCAGAATTTCCAACACTAGCCACAAATCTTGGAGGAGCTCCTTGACTAAAATCTAAAGGATTGCTCACATCAATAACAACTTTATTTGTAAAGTTTTCTAGACCTGCTAATTCAATAGCATTTTCTGTTCCTTTCCACAAAGTTGCAATAATTATCACTTCTCCAAATTTTGCAGTTTCTTCAAAACTACCAACACTTCCTTTTTCTTTGGCAGTTTCCAACCAATCATTTAATTTAGAAGAATCTCTTGTTCCTATTTTTACTTCATGTCCCAATTTAATAAATCCAATTCCTAATTGCTGTCCAACAACTCCAGAACCTAAAATACCAATTTGCATATTGGCAATAAGATTAACTTATATAAAATATTAATTATCTTCAAAAATATAGTTGAGAAAAGAGCGCCCAAGCCGAGTGTGATATACTTTGGGTATGCGCTTAAAGAAATTAATAATTTAAATGTAAAATGCTCAAATGCTGCATAATTAATAATTGATTTTACTGTTTTAGCAATCTCATGCAATCTTCCTTGAATTCTTGTGTTTGTATTTTACCACACAATTCAATATCAGAGTTACCTTTTCGCATTAATCCTATTCCAACTTCTAATATACACTCATCTTTGATTTCCTGATTAGATATGCTTTCACATTGGCTTAAATCTACTCTTTCCTTCCCAACCATTAAGAAACACCGCTCCTTTGATTCATTAGTGAGCTTTTGACATATTTTAGGATCATATGCGCCATTCATAAAATTGACTTCCCAATAACACTGATCCCTAGAAGATGCATCTACAAACTCTTCACAAGAATCTACTTTTTGGATTCTATTTATAAAAGGAATAGAAATATTAAAGACAATTACAGATAAGAGTACAATTAATAAAATCCTTCTCACTTTAGAACTGAAATTAAAAAAATAAATTGCACCAAATATAAGAATCAATAAATGCAATTGTGCAATTATTCCAACTGCTTTAAAACTAGCACCTTCAATCGGGATAGAAGTCAAATAAGGTAAATAAAGAATAGACAAATAGGCAAAGAATGCAATAAAGGCATAGATCTTTGAAGACAGTTCATATCTCCTAAAAAAGTAATATATCAAAAATATAAGATTCACAATTGCCATAAGCAATGAACCAAAATAACTAATTAGATTGAACAATGCACCAGCATGACTAAATGATTCAGAAACAAATGTGGAAAATAAGATAATCATAGACATTATAGAATTTAGAATGAAATTAATAGTGTATACTGATTTTTTCATTAAGTCTAATCAAATTTCCCCTTTTTTAAAATTTTTGATAAAGAGTTAGTTATACGTTGTTGCTCAGATAATCAAAAGAATTGGCCAAGTTCGAATTTAATCTAAGTTTTCGGAGAAATAAATTGACTATTGATTTCGTAAATATTGATAAATTGATAATCAAACTATTAAATAGATATGGTAAAGAAGATATGCATCAACAGGTGACATAATTAAGTTTCTACTATCCCTTTAATTATCCCTTTTTGCATGTCTGCCGCATTTATTATCGTGATATCCGCATGAGAAGATCTTAGGTTATAGTGAACTGCAGCAATGCTGACACGAAAATCTTTTGTTGGATCCTTTGGTGTTAAAGCGTCATAAAAAGCTCTTCCTGTTATTTCAGATGATGTGGTAATGCCTTCTAAATCTAGAGCTAAAGGCTCTCCTTGAAAGGGCGGTAATGGATCTTGTATTTGCCCACTATAGGTTGCAATAAAATATCCTTCGTCTAAGACCAAAGGTAACTCGACATATACTCTTTTTGAATTTCCGTCTTTATGGCGTTTAATTATACCTAAAGCAGCAATATTGTCTTTAATACATGCTGTAATTCTTGGTGTAAAATTTGGTGAATCTAGCTCATAGTCCCAAAATCTATGTGCGAATGCAAGAGCTTGAATTGAATCCTTCGATCCTAACCATCTTGAAACTTGTTCTGTTTGTTTCCCATTACTTACTGTTATACCATTATTGTTAATGATACAAGCAGTATATATTAGCAAGTCTAAATTGCCACTTCTCAGGACTTCCATATTAGTTGGTGCAACAGTAAGAAGTTGTTTTCTTTTTTCTTCTTTTAATACTATCTTTCGTGCTTTGCTTGAAGCGCTTCTTCCAGTTATGCCATATACTGCTATTATATTAGTAGTGTTCCCTCTCCCCGCCATTATGAATCTACCTGGATATTCCATATCTTTTAATGCTTCTAATCCCGTTATCATTTTTCACAAAAAGTGTTATGAAAAAAAGGTTTATAAGTATTTTGGATTTAACTAAATTATGATGTTAGAGCAAATCTTGCAGGAAGGAGCCTCTGAAGATCAGATAGTTGAATCACTTGGACCTAAGTTTTGGCGAGAATTTATAAGTAGTAGTACAAGAATAAGGTTACAAGTGAGGGAAAAAGTTGATGTTGCAGCTACGGCAGAAAAGAATCCAACTTCCCTGCGTGAATATTTAGCCCAAGAAGAAGTTATATCTTTAGATGATATTCAATCTGGAAATATTTCTATTTCGTTATTCTCAATCCTTGGAGTAAGGCAAGGGAAATACTTTGAATTAAAGTACAAAGCAGCAAGAATAAAGTTATTACCTGGAAAACTAAATGATTACAATGAACCTATACTAGAAACTATTATTCATAATATAATCCATCGTTCTGCGCGTGCAGGCCGACGTTGGAAATCTGCTTATTTTACTCAGGAGATAGTTGATCCAGAAATAGTGGAAGAGAATAGAGGAACTTTTGCGAGATCAAAAGCATTACGTGGTTATTTGACAAAAAGTAGTTACAGTGGATCTTTATCCTCAGAGGCTGCAACTACTCTAGGACAAGCTTTTGGAATAACTTCAACAACTGAGTCCTCACTTATCGAGCAATTAATCAAATATGGTGCTTACGATATCAGATTATCAGAACATGGTCTTACAGAAGAAATTTTCCGTCAAATTGTAAGAGGAAATGAGTGGTGGACCCCAAGAATCGTTGGGGGTTGGATAGAACCATGGTTCGATTCCAAGGCTATAGGAGAAGAAGCTGCTCAAGACAATAGGAATACCTTACTTTCATCGCATACTTTCCTAGATTATGTAAACTCTAGAGGTATTAATCTTAGTAATCCAACCGAAGTTTCAGAAGATCCTATATTAAATAATTTATACATGCAAGTTCTTAAAGTAAATCCTGAAGACACTAAAGAAATAAAAAAATACTATCCTGATCCTATACCTAAAGTCGGACCACAGTCATCAAAGATAGAAAGCGAGTGGGGGTCTACTGAAAAAAAACAATTATACGATGAATTTAGCGGAATGTCTGAGGACGGGATCTTGGACCATTTAAGGCAAAATAAATCAACATTAGAAGAAATATTCGGGAGGAGTATTCATGCCTGTGAAATGCAATTAAGGGCATTAGGAATACTACCGCCCGCAGTCTTTTCAGAAGATGAAAAAGGAATAGTTTATTCATATCTTTTTCCAAGAATACACAAAGAGCTGGAGCCAGTTATTACTAGAGTTTTCCCAAATTACTCATCTGATTTTGAGGCAGGACGTAGCCCCTCAATAATACCAGTATTAGCATATGGTTCAAAATCTGTAAATGGTGAAGAATCACAAGAATTCTTTCACGCAACAACACCAATACCATACAGAGGAAATAATATCAGTGACTACAAACCTTTCGAAAGAGAAGTTTTGGCAACCCTATCAGCATACTTAAAAGCTCCTGGAAATTTTATACGAGAGAGGAATTCCTTAAGAGGAACTATGGATGAAAATCCGAGAATTCTTCATGTCGTTGATAACGATATGCATTATGCCCAAGTATTTCAACGAGCTAGACTAAGCAGCCATCCAGAATTAATAGATACAGCAGCACTAATTATAGGATCAAGAGAAATTTATTTCATGAAACATCCTCAAGAAAAAGTTACATTTTCTAACACAAGAGAGTAATATTTATTGTTCAAAGTGATTTATTCAACCCAGAATTTTCTCTATTTCTTCTTTTTCCTCCAGAAATATCCTATTAAATGAACTACCAAATATGTTTGAAGAAAAATTAGTAAAATAAAAACCAGTTGGTACACGGATGACATCCATGTTCCTTGATATAATAGGAATGTTGGCACTCCTACATCGAAAAAGAGTTCCCATATTATCATTACAGGAGTATAGAAAATAAAGAGAATAATAGCAATAACTGCTACCCATTTTACATTTGTACCCATTAGAGACATAAACAAGGTTGTTATGAGAATTGATATAATTAACTCAACAAAATAATCCCTCCATTTAGAACTTAAGAAGTTTTGTTTCTGAGCCTTCTTGACCACAGCCAGTTGATTAATTACTTCTATAATAAATTTTTTTGAAACTATAGAGTGAGTATTTATGCCAACAAAAATTTACATACTCTACTAGAATTAAACTTACTATTTGTCACTACTATATGAGAATTACACGCCCAAGCCGAGCAAGCCTAGTATAAGTTAAGATATCAACTTTGAATTTTATCTTATTTTACTAAAATATTATAGATATATTAAATTATCGGAAGTATAGAAGATACTTAATCATTAAACGAAAACTATATAAGTTATTATTAGCATCATTATCATATGACAAATAAATATAACGTTATTATAGAAGAAGGAGAAGATGGTTATATAATCTCTGATGTAGTTGAACTTCCGGGATGTCATACTCAAGCAAAAACATACGACGAATTAATTAAAAGAACAAAAGAAGCAATATCTCTTTATTTAAGTGTTAAAAAAGATTCTAAGCTAAATAAATCAAAATTTTTAGGGCTTCAACAATTAGAGGTATAATATGGCTAAACTGCCATTAATGACCGCAAGTGAGTTTATTAAAGTTCTTAAGAAACTAGGGTTTGAATTTAAAAGGCAGCAAGGCAGTCATATGTTCTTTGAACATCCAGATGGAAGAACTACTGTTGTTCCTAACCATCCAAGTGAGGACATAGATAGAGGTCTTCTTAATAAAATAATTAAACATGATCTTCAGCTTAGTAGAGAAGAATTCTTAAAATATTTATGATTTTGGTAACCGAACAGAATAACTACGCCCAAGCCGAGTGTGATATACTGTGTCCATATGCTTAAGAAAAAAGAGGTCAACTTATACAGCTGACTTCTGAAGCTTCCTTCTTTTTATTCTAATGGCAAAAATGGTGATCATTCCCACAACCACAACTGCTATTAAAGATATAATAAAAATTTCTTTCTTTGCTAACTTAAGTTTGCTTGATTCCATTGTCCAGGTTCTCTGTCCAGGTATTTCAATTCTATTGATTTTTTGCTTGCCTTCATGATTAGTGTTTAAATTTACCATGAAATTTGGCTCTGGACTTCCAATATCTCTCACTGTAAATATTAGCTCTTTAGTCTGATTTTGAACAAATTCTTGGGTACAATTATCACCTACAATTTGATATCCTTCTGGCACATATAAACAGACATCAACAGTCCATTCTTCTTGGGAAGTGAAAATGAAGGGATAATTTGTGAGCTCTTCATCCCAAATAACATATAAAGGATGGATTACTTCAAGAGCAGATCCTATAATTATGGTTTTAGCTCCTCCTTTATAATCCATAGATCCATCTTGGTTTATTGTTTTAATTATTTGGAAATTCTTAGTAGCTAAATCAGTAATTCCATCATTATCAGTATCAACAAAATCTTCAAGGCCTTTAGGTAATCCAGTATAAACTGTTTTATTAGTTGTGATATCATAATACTTAATTATTACAAGTAATGTCCCTTTTTCTAGTTCTGGAGCAATACACGTACCTGAGGAATTAGTAGTACATGCTGATACCCGTCCTATTGCAGATTCAAATATTGTTGGAAATTGAATACCATTTGGATTGCTTCCATAGGAGCTTATGAATTGTTGATTTCTCCTGTCAAATACTTTTACAAAACTACCTTCTAACGGAACTTCACAGCTTCCCGCACCACCACAAAATACTCTTGGCCTATCTATCACATGAAGTTCAACATTATTTTTGTCAGCAACAGGGCATCCAAAATACTTTCCTCTTTGTGATGGACAAGAATCTACATACAATGTTAGTTGTTGTGCTGATTCAATGTTACCTGCATTGTCTATAGAATAATATTCAATGGTAATTAGATTAGTAAATTGAGGGATTTGAATATTTGCATTATTACCATTAACTATTTGTAAAGGACCATTATTAATTGAATATCTTATTTCCTTAACTTCTGACGCAATAGTAGCAGCTTCTAATGGTTCATCATTAGCGTGAATTGCGATAACATCTGTAAAATTATCATTATCAAGATCACTTGTTGATACATTGCTGCTAGGAACACCAGTATCAAGAAGTATCTCTTTGTACACAGTCACATTATTATTTCCATTGTCAATTGCTATTTCTTCTATTAAATTTGTTCCTTCTACTAAGTTATAGACATAGCTAAAGGTGTTATTGTCAAGTATGACATTTTCTCCATTTACTTGGAAACTTCTAATGCCTGAGGAAGGCTCTGGGTCTGTAATAAAGCCGCTTAAAGTTACTTGTGGATTATTGGTAATGTTACTATATATATCATTTTCAATTGTTGGAGGTTCTGTGTCTCTGACTTCTATTGTACAAGTTGAAGAGCAACCATCATTATTTATTATATTTCCATCATCACATTCTTCATTTGCGTAATATCCGTCTCCTTCTCCTGGAGCTTCCACAATATTATTACCACATGTTTGAACATCACATGCATCCCCAACCCCATCTCCAATAGATCCTTGCAGTTCTACAGCATCAATCTCTTCCCAGTCATTAACTTGAGTGTAAATTTTGGCGCTCTTTACAGGATAACTTGTTAAGGGGAATTCTACTTCTAAGAATGATGCACAGGAGGTTGTATCATTGCCTGTGAAGACTGTGTGAGAGTTATTTTGAATGTCAATAAGGTCTATCTGATAAACAAATCCACCAACATAAGTTTCTGCAATTCTAATACCTTGTGCATTCATAGGCATTAAGAAGTCAACTTGAAGCCATTCTGGCAATTCCCCACTTTCAAGTGGCGCCCATGCAGTATCAATATCTCCACAAGTTAAATTACCGAATTCATCTAAAGTGTTTGGCTCGCCAGTAGCTTGCATTGCAGACCACTCTGTGCCTGTATATTCTGAACTTGCTATAGCATTACTTGCCCATTGCAGTGAGGATTGAATTGCATCTAAATTGGTTTGATTTGGATTAGGCACTTCCAGACAATTATCCAAATGGTCCAAAATCCCGTCGTTATCAAAGTCCTCAAGTTGACAATCTGCACTACAACCAAATCCCAGTTGACCTGAATTACATTCAAATTCTTCGCAACTGTAGTTGAAATCAAATCCGTTATCACATTCTTCATCGAAATTATATCCTGCTCCTTGCGCACCAAATTCTATTACGCTGTTACCGCAAGTCTGAATGTCACACAGGTCTCCGGTACCATCATGATCTATATCTGACTGATTTGCGTTGGAAATACTTGGGCAATTGTCATAATTATCCACTATTGAATCATTGTCTGAATCTTCAAAAATGAAAGTAGTCACAGTTTCTGCAACTGATCTTTGAGTTTCAATATTGTTCGCAGTATCTTTCGCAATGCAAATAAAAGCGTAAGTCTTGTTGTGTTCTCCTATAAAAGAAGTATTACTACTTGAGGTTGTGATGTATCTAGTAAAGTTATTGTGATCTTTTGAAACAAATATAGAATATTCACTAATCTCCCCAACTGCATCACTTGCACTCCACGTTAGTTCAAGTCGCTCTACGTTAGTTTCTTCAGGCAATTCATCAATTACACACTCTGGCTCTGTTGAGTCTATTATGTTAATCACTTCATTTGTCAAAATTGGAGTCAAAGATTCAAACTGTATTGATGCCAAATTTCTGATTTCCGTACCTGATGACAGATTCGCGTTTGGCTCTACCGAGAATACTACTTCGCCTGTGCTATTTGGAGGTAGGTTTATCCCTAGAAGACTCCATTCAATTCTTTGACCGCTTATGTTGATGTCAGTTGTGTAATCTCCTAATGATGGTTCAAACTTTAGAGTGGTCAAATTTAGATTTGCATCCAAATTATCAACTATATAAATATCTTGGGCTTCAATGTCTCCAACATTCTCAAAATGTACCACATAAGGCAAAACAACTTTCTGCTGAATAAACTTAGGAGCTAGGACTGCCTTCATGTTAGGGTCTTTAGGCGCGCTTGTATTTGTGGTTTCGTTAGCACATTGGGCGCCGCAAATGGAATAACCGTAAGAATCAATAAATTTGCATTGGTCTGGGTTAGTCAGTGGTAATCCATCATCGCAAGCAGTACCATCTGGTACATGGCCGACAAATCCTGCAGAGACAGAATTTTCAGGATCTGCAGTATTACAAGGACAATCCTTTACATAGGGTGATGTTGGAATACTACTTAAGTAAGGATTGCTCAATCTTAGATGGAAGTGGTTGGAATGACCTCCAACGTGAATGACTGTGTAGTTTGTTGAAGTTAACAGGTTATCACTTGTCAGAACAAAAAAACCGTTGGTTCCACTTGCAGGAGATCCTACACCATTTGCAACAGCACAAGAATAAAATAAGTCTAGTAGTTGCTGACTTCGTACCCGGTCATAATCAGGACTTGTCGTTAGTACACCAGAAGAGGCATTGTCAATCCTTACATACCTACCATCAACATCAAGACCATTCTGATGGCTTTTATGGGCTGTTGAACTATGGCACATATTACCGCCATATTGTTTTGTGACGTCGCCTATTCCTACTGGTGGGAATCCGGTTGGTAAATTTGCACCTACACACTCAATAACACTAAGCATTTCTTGACTTGACCAACGATGAGTAGAGCCCCAGGTTGATGTGCTGTATCCATAATAGCCAGTTCCCGTAGCAGGTATATCAACTCGCCCACCTGCTACCCATCCTGTAGTAGTTGGAGATGCGCAAGATGGAGTATTGTATGTTCCACACGTAATGCCGTTTGGACTGGGAGAACCTGAAGGAAATGTGCAAGCAGGCCCAGACACAGTCTGACCTATAGGGGTATTAGGATCTAACCTGACAGTATACGAGATATATTTACTAGAATAGGGACCGATTTCATCAATATCCCATCGCAAAACTGTAAGATTATCAAAACCAGTGATGATCTGTGATGGTGGCGGTAGCGAATCAACAAAAGTGAACTCAGGTTCAAGAAATTCCATAACAGGAACCCCCTCTAGAGGTTCGGGATTGTAATTATGGAGTGATATATAATAGGCTATGTTTCTACCTGCCACAACTGGGGATACTACACTCTTAGTGAAGATAAACTTAGGAGGAGGCAAGGTGACGTTATATGTTTTGTCTGACACCAATGGAACGTAGTCGCCACCTTCTTGAATTTCACCATCGCAAGTATGGGGCAATGACGTATCTCCCAAACCGTCACCATCTAGATCATCTCCAAGGTAATCATGCCAAAAGTTTCCACCAATGAACCGACCCCCCATAATATTTACGCCTTCAGTTTTCTCGACATTCCAAACATTAGCCCCAAACCTATCCCTAGCATTTATCGTATTGACAAATAAATTATTAGTAATGTTGTTTCCATCACTATTACTTAGGTAGATTCCTAAGAAGTTATTTATTATTATATTGCTAGTAATAGTGTTTGAATTTGACCAACTGAAGAAAGTCAAACCTTCACGTGTATTGGATGAGATTGAATTCCTTGTCACATTGTTTGAGCTCGACTGAAGGCTGTTAATACCATTACCGTTATTGCTGATATTATTCCCAATTATGCTATTGGAATCAGCACTGGAAATGGTAATGCCACCACCCGGATTATTCAAGATGTTATTCTGGAATATTGTATTGAATGAAGACATATAAAGGTATATCCCCATGTTGTTATTGCTAATTTCATTGGAATCTATGAGAATCAAGTCTGCATCTGATAGTGTGACACCAACATAACTATTGTTAACTATTGCATTTGAAACTAATGAGTTGTTTGTTGAGTCTAAATACACACCATTACCATTACCCGCAATTGAATTATTCAAAATATGGTTCCCCCCAGAAAACCAACTAACATAAATCCCCTTACCAGTGTTTTTGCGCAAAAGGTTGTCCTTAATCAAGTTAGAGTTTGACAGACTAAATACTATACCATCCACATTAGAAATTATAGTATTGTTTCTTATAGTGTTTGAATTTGCATTGGCAAGAGAAATGCCGCCCACTGAATTGTTCGAGATAAAGTTTTCTTCAATCAACATGATTAGTGGGTCATAGCCCCTATTTGAAACAGATATACCATAGCTATTGTTTATTGCTGTGTTGCGAATTAAAGCATTCCTCAGGCTGGAATAGCCACCAATTTCACAACATTTTGCTTCTATAATAATGCCTTTGCCAAATGAATTGTAATTAGAGATTGGTTTGTTGTGCAAGGCACTATTGTTCTCAACAATATTAAACGATGAGGAGGTGAGTCTGATACCGTTGTTATTCCGCCTCGCGAGATTTCCTTTTATTGTATTGGAGTTGGAATAGAAAAGATAGATTCCGTCAAGATTATTATTAACGTCAACATTTTCAACCGTTGAATTAGACGTTCCAACTAATGCAATGCCAAATTTATTATCCTTTAATTCAATATCCTTAATGGTGACATTATTACATTCGACACAATACAGCGTGCTAACAACTAAGTTAGTGAGGGTCGTATCTGACAAATTCCTGAAATACAGTAAACTCTTTCCATTAATTTTGTTCGAACTATCTATTGAATGGTAGAATTCTGAAACTGTGTCCCCACTGAGATAGAAGTTAATTAAGTTATTAGACATGTTATTTTGGAGAAGTGTATTTGAATTTGATAAGTCCATAAATATTCCTATTTTATTATAACTAGCCACATTGTTGCTTAAAGTATTGGAGTTTGAACTGTGTATATACAACCCAACCGAATATAAGTATATGCTTTTGAGGTTATAACTGGCCGTATTGTTGCTTAAAGTATTGGAGTTTGAATGTTCTAAAAGGGCGCCGTACGTATTATTTCCAAAATAATTGTCTTTAATAGTATTTGAGTTAGAATAGTACAAATGAAGCCCGTAATTTGCATTATCTATCAATCGATTTCCGATAATTTGGCTGAAGTGCGATCCCCAATAGATATAGATGCCTGTACTGAATCTCCTGACTTCGCAATTCTTTATTGTAACTCCTATCTTTCCATTTACGTAAACACCATATCCGCTATTTGCGCCCCGAACAGTGCGCCCCGAACAGTCTAATGTAATGTTGTTCACTAATACTTCAATACTCTCATTCAAATTACTAGTCAAAGTACAAGTCCTTGTGATGGGATCCCAGGTTCCGTAATTAAGCCGTGTTATCGAACTATTTGCACAATCACTTCTATCCCTTATATAGACTGTATGTGATTCAACTTCCTGAACCCAAAGATTGTGACTTTCAGTAGTATCTTGGGCAATTTGGTACTCACCATTGTTATCTGACATGAAAGCTTCGTGATTCTCATAACTATCTTTGTACAAGTGATACTGACTATTAGGGTTCAAACCTTTTATCCTTACATCTGTTGTAGGTTCTTCTGTCTGATCTATTACAAGCCCAATATGTTGTGGATTCTTAGTTGTTTTGTC
>JAGVZF010000034.1 GCA_018302785.1 Candidatus Woesearchaeota archaeon
ATCCATTTTATCTTTCTCTTGTTAAGTTTCTTCATAAGAACCTGCTCTACAGCAGGTCTTATCTTTTTTACCGAGAGGACATTATTTCTGGATAAGACAAATTAAATCAAAACAGAAAAATTTATATTGAATGAATAAGTATCTAATTTATGCGTAAAAAGCAAGATAATACATTATTCATCTTTATAATTTTAGTCATATTACTATTTATACTTCCTCTTACTTTTAACACACCAGAAAAATTAGGTATTCAAGCATCTCCACCAAAAGAAGCTTTAGCAGGATCAATAGTTCTGGTAACTCTAGCATTAATAATATATTTCTCAGAAAAAACATATAAATACAGTGTAGATTAAAATGCGTCGGCGGAGATTTGAACTCCGGTCATCGGCTTGGAAGGCCAATATTCTAACCACTGAACTACCAACGCATAATAAAAGATCCAGAATTAAATATTATAAATCTTTCTAATCACTTTTTTTCTTGAATAAATAAAATCCACCAAGAAGGATAACTAAAATAACTATATTTAAATTACTAAAAAATGGTATATAAACTTCTCTTACTAAAGTACATTCTTTTGCAACAGTAGTTGAAACTGGTGGATCAATAGGTGGATCTGTATCAACTATTGTTGTAGTCTCTTGATAAGTTCCAACATTGTCACCATTGCCATCATCTTGACATTCTGTTTTTGTCAAAATAGTTTGTAATCCGGGCTGTATAGATAAACAAGCAGTACAATCATTACTACATTTAAAATAAGGTGGACTTGCACAATAACTATTAGGAGGATCACAAATCTCTCCAATACTAGGCTCTAAAATATTATTGCCACATCTTCCTGCACATCCTGAAATATTAAACATGCACTGATTTGGATAACCATACTTAATACAGTCTAATGTTCCACTTAAATATCCTAAATTACCACAACTCTTATTATCTAAGTCATGCCCAGGAATATTATTATCTAAACATCCATTAGGACCACAGTCACATTCTTCATTAATATCAATATCTTCATTCCAACATATTCCTCCATTAATATTATCAACTTGAATCCAATTACTAGAATTTATTCCAGAGCCAGTAATTTCATTTATTTCTCCAACAAACATATATTCTAAATCATAATTCCCATCTTCAATAGTTTCATTAATATCATTAGGAGCATGATATTCAGTTGTCCATGTACTGCTTACAAATTGCTCATTACCAGCACTTAAATTAACATCTCCAGGAACATTATTTAATAAAGGTGGTAGTAAAACTTCTCCTGTTGAATTTCCAGTCATATTATTAACTTCATTAATTAAGAAGTGAACATGCAAAGTATCACAATTTCCTATTGCTTTAACTCTAAACCTCAAATTCATAATTCCATAATGTAATAACGCACCTTTATCATAAACATAATTATCATCAGTAGGATGTATTATACTAGCTTCTGCTAACGTACAACTACTTGGATTAACAACATTAACAGGAGCACTAATATCTAGATTTCCTGTTTTTGCATGTACATTAGTACTTCCAAATTGAGCACCAGTAAACTTAACTGTAGTATCTCCATTTTTAGTTAAATTACTTAAAATATTGACATTTCCAATATTAGTATTATCAACACTAAAGTAAATTATAGTCCCATCTGGTGCAGCATTTCCATTAGTTAAACAATTAGGAAATGGATTATTATTAATACAAGCACTAACTTGGACTTCAGCTTCTCCATTTACAAAAATAAAGCTTGGATTAATATTTATTTGAATTCCAGTTATACTAGGTAATGTATAATAAACATTTTTAGTCCCATCTTGATTAGCAACATCACTTACAGCTCCCCCAATAATATACTTAATTTCATTTAAAGAAGCACTTGAATGTTTGTATCTAGAAACTCCATTAGGCAATGCGTTATTTAAAGTAACATCACTCCATGTAGGATTAACATTATCAAAACAAGCTCCATATATTTTATTTCCATAACTTATATATCCATATTTTCCAATACAAGAAACTCCATAACTTAAAATTGAACTAAAACTAGCATGATTCTTAATAGTTGCAGGTAAATTATTGCCTTGAACCCAACATCCAGGATCTCCAACATTATTACAAGAACTTCTCATATCACTTAATTTTTTTCTGTAAACTGTATTTCTAACACCATTATTATTTTCTCCTCCAAATAGATAAACATATTTTACAGAATTAATTTCAATTATCTCTGCTGTATGCCTTGCTAACTCAATATTATTAATTCCATCTAATGTTATAGGAGTTGCAGTAGTCCATTGGTTAGAGAATCCTCCTGTAGAATTAATTTGATTCCATCTTACACTACTTACATAATTTCCAGGAATCCTACCACCTATTAAATAAACAACATTTCCATCTAAAACAGCAGCTAAATCTCTAACATCATTTTGATTACATCCATCACCAATAGTATTATCTAAATTGTAATATCCAAAACTCCAGTCAGATAATTCACCAGAGATATGATCTACTATTTTTGCATACTGTATTTGATTAGTACATCCACTTCCTGCAATAACATAAATATAAGCATCATTTCCATCTTCATAAATTAATGATGCTTGATCTGCAGTGTCTGCCAGTCCAAAATTATTTCCAACATTCCAACTTAATATATTCCCATTAGGTTGAATTTCACTAATGTAGATTAAACTATCACCACCACTTCCTGTATTAGAATCTCCATTTATAACATATAAAAAAGTCTTTCCTGTTACAGGACTTCTATAAGCTAAACTAGAGTGCATTACTCTGTTACTGGGAAGTAAGCTTGTAGTTTCCTGCCAAGTTAATGAATAAACAATTGAAGAAGAATAAATCAAAATAACAAAATATAATATAAATATATAAACCTTCATTTTTCCTCTTTTATTATAATGATAAAATTAATTGAAATTTAAACCTTTCTAATTCTCTTTTTATTTTTAGTTTTTACAAAGAAATAATAAATTGAAATTAATGCCAAAACCATTAAAACATTTAATGGAGTAAAAAATGGAATATCTACTTCACTTATTAATGTACATTCTTTTGGTGTAGTTCTTTGAGTTCCTGGAATTGCTTGATTAGTAATAATATTAACTTGTACAATAGTTTCATCATAAACTCCTACATTGTCTCCATTGCCATCATCCCTGCAAGGGGTTCTTGTTAAAATTGTTTTAGTATTTCCATCTAAGCCAATACACCTCTTACAGTTACTATTACAAACTAAATAATTAGTATTACTACAATAACTTCCTGGAGGATCACAACCTTCATCTCCTTCTACATCACCATCTCCGCAAACAGGATTTCCAGGACCTCCACCTCCGCCAGTAGTACATTGTGAAGTGTCAAATTCACATTGTTGACTTGAATAGCCTGCATCATAACAATCTAATTGTCCCCCTGTAAACGGAGGTACATGATTTATACCTGTACATTGCTTACCATTTAAATCATCTCCCGGGGGATTTAAACAATCTCCATCAGGACCACAATCACATTCCTCATTTTCACTTGCTTGAATAATACCATTACCACAATTTGGTTTAGCCTCATCATTAACTTGAATCCAATTATCTGCATCTCGTGTTATACTTGAATCTTCCATCACAGTTGCAGTAAATGTATATTCAATATCTTCATCTTCTGGAGCAACATCGCCAGTTCTATACTCAGTTCTCCATGTTGCCAAATATTCTTGATTGCCATTATCCAAATTAATTGGAGCTAACCCAGTTATATATTGACTTGAATCTTTAACGCCTGCATTCTCATTAAAATCAAAAATTTCTAACTTTAATCTTTTTGAACCACAATTTCCTTGAGTATAAACTCTTAACCGCACATTTTGATCTTTATTTAGTGTTTCACCATCAGGATATACATAATTATCATCTGTTGGGTGAATAATATGAGCTTGTACAATCCTACATTGTGTTGAATAAGGCGGTAATTGAATATAATTAGTAGATCTGACTGCATTACCATCTACTACTGCTTTAAATGCATATTCCCATTCCAAATCCCCACCAGCACCATCTTCTATCGCATCACCTAAATCAAATCTATGTTGCACAGTCCATATTCTATCTATAGTTTGTGGATTCTGATTAATTGTAACTAGTGGTGGCGGACTAGTAAACACACTTACATCATTTTCCTCTGTTGCTGGCCCAGGAACAATATTGTCCATTTCCCATATTTGATAATTTACATTTTTTCCAACACAATTATTTGCAGTAAATCTAAACTTGACATCGGTACCTGCTAAAACTACCTGTCCAGAAGGTATTATATTTCCTTGAACAGTTGTATCTCTAATTTCTACATTACTTATAACACAACTAGATTGTAGTGTAACTGTAATAGTTTTTAATCTATTGACACTTCCAGCGATTGCGTGAATATCTCCACTTCCTGGCTGATTCCCAGAAGTAAAGGTTACCGTTGCTATCCCATTTACAGTTTGAGCAGATCCAGAACTTAGACTTCCAATATTTGCACCTATAGGTACAATATTAGCAATATTAAAATTAACAACAGTACCATCTGGTGCACCATTTCCATTCGCAACACAATTAATATCTAAATCATTATTAATACAAACAGTAGCTCTTACAGCAGCTGTATTACCTCCAATTTGTAAAGTATCAGGATTAACACTTAAGTGAATTTGGCTTATACCAGAAGCTATTGGACCTGGTACTGAACAGCATACTTTTGTTGAATAAGGACTACTACAATCTCCAACATGAGCATTAGTTATAGAAGATATTTCAGCCACACATTTATAAGTAGAACCTAAACTATTACAATCTGTTGCATATAAACAGCTAGCAGAAGTACCATCATTAGTAGATAAACAAGCTTTTTGATTATAATTACCCATACTATTTTCTTCAACATGAGCATTAGTTATAGAAGATAATACTAAAACAGTAGCTCCATTAGCTTGACATGTATTCATTAGATTAGATCCTGTACAACAAACTAATGTCTGATAGTTATTTTGACTAGCCAATTCAGCATGAGCATTTGTATTTCCAGATGCTTTAAACAATAAAACTTCCCCAGAACTACAACTAGATTTAAAAGAACAACTATTTAATTGAGCAGCATCTACAAAACTAAGTATTAAAAAGCTAAAAATAATAAAAATTAAGAAAAATTTTCTCATTTTATGACGTTTGTATCATTGTCGCACAAAATAATTGTTGAGATTTTATTTCCTTCAAGTAAAATTGACCTGGAGATACACATTCACATTCACATGTATCTCCATCTGAACAAGCTCCAGAAGAGCTACTAGTACAAGATTCTGAACCCTGTGCAATTGTCCCACCACTACATTCTGGGTATAAATTACCATTGCAACCCCATTGACAAGTTGCAGATGATTGACAAAAAGAATTACAATTACTAGCACATTGGGCAGCACTACATCCAGTATATCTTTTTGATATAGAACCTTGACCCGGACATGCAGTTTGTTGTGTTGTGCAAATACCATTATTTACACAAATCTTTGGAGAATTAGTCCCCATATCTTTAAAACTAATATCTTGACTGTCTATTCTATCTGCATCCAATCCCGAGCTAATCCCATCATTATCTCTAGTCCATATTGTAGATGGATTAGGCAACCCTTGAACCTCTGTATATGTATGTCCAAACTCAGAAGGATTATTTGTACCATAAGCTAATACAAAAATAACAGCTCCAAAGCCAATTAAAAATAGAGTTAATATATATAAATGCCTTTTCTCAATTTTAAAAGTAAATTTCATATTCCCACCTCATTTTTTCCATCATAAAGCTAATAATTACCTTATTTAAATCTTTTTCTTTTTAAAGGCATAATCTATTTGCTTTCTAGTCCAACCTTGTCTTAATAATACTAAAATAATTTTGTCTTTTTTAATACCTTTTGCTAAACTTTGATTAATATAATTCTTTAAATTATAGAAATCTTGGGTATTATTAAATAAAGAACTTTTCTCCTCACTACTATTTTCTTTTTTAATAAATCTCTTTAAATTTCCAGGTCCATCTGTAAAGAATAAATAATAAATAATTAAAACAACAAACAAAATAATAATATATAGTATCCAATTTATTTTTACTTTCCTACAATCAACAGGACAACTATCAGCAGTCTCACTTTCACTACAAATATTATCTCCACATTCAACTTCATTTATAACATCTTCCTTATTAGCTCTTAAAAGAAAAGTCTTTCCATAACTTGTTATATCATCACCTTTATAAGAATAAGCGATTTCACCACCCCCAAGATTCTCAAATAATAAAGCAATATTTTCTTTATCTTGTGTAGCCCCTCCATTGATAACATTAACAAGTTCTATATTGTTCACAACATCACTTAAATCCTCAACAACTAAGTAATTATCATCAAAATTTAACTCTTTTTTAACAACTACATAACTATCATCTGCTCCTCCTATATAAGTAACTTCAACTAATACTATTTTACCTTGTATTAGTAAATCTTTATTATAATTATAAACTTCATTTACAGAATCTTTACTATATTTACTTACAATATCTCTATTAATATCATCAATTAAAGGATAAATATTTTGTTCTTCAACCTTAACATTTATTCTACTAGGAATAACATTTCTTATATTTCTTACAGAATCATAAATCCTAGTATATCTAGACTGATTAGTTTCATTTCCTAAAGACCTAAATTCATTTTCTAATAAATTCAAATTATTTTTTGAGCTGTCAATTATATCATTAAATCCTAATAAATCATAAAATTCAAATATTTCTGGAGTTACATTTGCAAAATAATTTTCAGCGTCTCTAATTTTAAGTCTTGTATCATTAATATAATCTCCTAGTGAATTTTCATATCCTACAACTTTAACATTAATAGTTTCTAAATTACTTTTAGCTCCTGTTGTATCTGTAACTATTAAAGAAATTGTATAATTCCCATAACTAGCAAATGAATAATTAGTTACAGCCCCAAATTTTGTTATATTTCCAAAATACCATGTATAATTAGTAATATTTCCAAGAGTTGATGTTGAGTCTCTTCCATCAACAATAAAAGATTCTCCTAATCCAACTCTTTCCGAATTAACTCTTATTCTTGCAATTGGGATTTCTCTTACAGAAAAATCAATAGAATTAGAATTAATTCCATTAAGCATTAACTTTAATGAATAATTTCCTCTTGTTAAAGGAGTTCTTAATGAATTAAACTTATTTAAGTTTAATCTAGCAATTCCATTATAAGATAAAGAATCTCCAATAGAATTTAATTTATACATCCTATCAAATTTATTAACAGAATCCATTCTTACTAAAACACTTTGTATGTTAAAAGTAGAACTTCCTTTAGTGTAAAATGCAATAGGAACTATACATAAAGTGTCAGCACATCTGTTTAAATAATCTTCAAATCTATTTTTAATTTTCTCATTAGTGATTGATACAAATCCATCCAATTCATCTGAATATTTAACAGGTCTTACACTTAAATAATAGAAATTAGAAACGGCTCCAAATTTCTTTGGCAGTTCATAATAAACAGTACCTGCAAACCCAGTCTTAGAATAAATACATACCCTATAATTTCCATCAATTATATTAGTAATATTTACTGTACAAGAAGTAATATTATAATTATTATTGTTTAATAAACTTTCATCTGCATCACACTCTTTAGTATCTAAGCTTAAATACAAATTACCCCCATCAATAATCTTCTTTGCTTTAGCATATAATATGATATCAATACTATCATAAAGTTCATTCAAACTTAAATTCAAGTCTTCACAAAATCTATCTATAGAATTTCCTCTTAAGTCAACAGAACTATCAGGAGTTTGATTTATAGAAAATCCATTTTGAGTAACTTCATTTTCTAAGCCAATCCTTTCTCCTTTTAGAGCCCAATCAAAAATTCTATCATCACCAACATCTAATTTTAACTTTACATTACTTCCAGTTAAATTAATATAAAATTGATTTACAGTAGCTAAACTAGATGGAATTGAAAACCCAAATAATTTCATAGTATCTATATTAAAGCTACCACTACTAAAAGAATCTCCATCAAACTGATAATTCCTAGAAATAACACTATAATTTACTCCATTAGCATTAAAAAAATCAGATATTTTTATGATGCTTACGTTATTATTATTTATTAAAGCTAAAATACTAGAATTTGTACTAACATTTTGGCCTAAACTTAAATTTAAATATCCATTAAAACTTTGATTAGTACTATACAAATTTGAATCTAAAGCTAAATTTAAATCTATGGCATAAACAGAATCTATAATCAATAACAAGAATAAAAATACTACTCCTCTTTTCATATCTAAATACTGAAATTTTTTATTTATAAACCTTATTATTTATTTTTAATTATAGTTTTTCCTTTTTTATTAGGCATTATAATAACTTCATAATCTTTAAATTTATCCTTTATATTTTTATCCTTAAAATATCTATCCAGAACTAAAGCTAAGGCACTGACTTCACTATGTGGTTGATTTATTACACTTAAATTATAATCCACTAAAGAATAAACTTCTCCAGGAACTTTTTCTCCACCTACAATAATTAATAAATTTTTATCTTTAATTTTATCTATTAAATCTTCAAAATTTTCTCCATAAACAGTTAAATGAACCTTAATCCCATTAAAAGACTTTATAAAACTTCTATAATTCTCTATATATTTAATAGAAAAATTTCCTCCAAATTTCTTAACTACTTTTTTAATACTTTCTTCAAATTTACTGTCTTTTTGACCACTATAATATAAATTATCAGCTAAAAAGGCTCTTGCAGCCAAAGCTAAATGAGTGTCTAATCTATAGTCTCTATGTATTCTATGGCCTATCTTTAAAACAGAAACTTCCATAAAACTACTAATTAAAAAGATTTTTAAATTGTTTCTTTCTCTTTTTATTCATGAATTTTAGATCTAAAGTAGAAGCATCTTTTGAAAAGAACTATAAAAAGTTCATTTTTATACCTCTAGCAATATTAATTATTAGTATAATTCTAATCTTTATTCAATACCAAAGAACAGGAGATTTTCTTTACAAAGACATAAGCCTTAAAGGAGGCCTTTCAATAACAATAAACACAAACAATGATATAGATTTAAATGATCTAGAATCAAAAATAACTTCTAAGTTCTCAAGTGCAGAGGCAATTGCCAGAAAATTAACAGATTTTAGCACAGCCCAGATTACAGGTATTAATATAGAAGCTTCTGGTGTAGAAGAAAAAGATCTTAAACCATTTTTAGAAGAATATTTTGCTTTAAAATTAACAAATGATAACTACTCAGTAGAAGAAGTTGGGGCCTCTTTAGGTTCTTCATTTTTTAAAGATTTAATTATATCTTTAATATTTGCTTTTATATTTATGGCAATTGTAGTATTTGTAATATACAGAAAATTTATTCCAGCTATTACTGTAATATTAACAGCTTTAACTGATATAATTGCCACCTTAGCTGTAGTAAATTTACTTGGGATAAAAATTTCAACTGCTGGAATAGCAGCATTTCTACTTTTAATAGGTTATTCAATAGATTCTGATATGCTATTAACAACTAAAATACTTAGAAGAAAATCTTCTTCTGCAATTTCTGAAATGTATAATGCAATGAAAACTGGTTTGATGATGACAATAACTACACTCGTAGCATTAGCTTTAAGCCTAATATTTACAAACTCAATTGTTATAAGGCAAATATTTAGTATAGCTCTAATTGGACTAATCATAGACATAATTGCAACTTATTTAGGCAATGGTCCTGTGTTATTATGGTACGCAAAGAAACATGAAACTAAATAAAATACTTAAGAAATGGAGAGTAATAGTTTTAATATTAGCACTTTTAATTAGTTTGATTTCTATTAATTATCAATTTAATACAGAAGGAGTTATAATAAAAGGTGTAGAATTTAACTCAACTGCTTCATTAGCAGGAATTCCAACGCCATCACCAAATATAGCTCCCACAAACTATGAAAAAATTATAGCAGTTAATGGAAAAGAAATTAAGACATTAGAAGATTACACAAAACTAGTTACAGAATCTCCTAATAACCAAGCATTAAGAATTCAAACAAATAAAAATAGTTATGCTATACTAAAATCAAATGCTTCATCTTTAGGAATTACTGTAGATAATGTTCCCACATCAAATATTAAAAAAGGACTTGAATTACAAGGAGGAACTAGAGTTTTATTAAAACCAGAATCTACAATAACAGATCAAGACAGAGAAGATTTAATTCAAATCTTAGAAAATAGACTTAATACATATGGCTTAAGCGACATAAAAATAAAAAAAGCTAATGATCTTTCTGGGAATAAATATATTTCTGTTGAAATTGCTGGAGCTACAAAAACAGAAGTCAAAGACTTAGTAGCATCTCAAGGAAAATTCGAAGCTAAGATAGGAGATTCTATTGTTTTTGAAGGTGGTAAAAAAGACATAACATTTGTTTGTAGAAATGATGGAACATGCTCAGGAATAAGAGAATGTCAAGAATCTAGTGAAGGTCAAGTTTGTATTTTTGAATTTGCAATTACATTATCTGCTGATGCTGCTAAAAAACATGCTGAAATCACAAAAGATTTAGATATAAATATTTCATCACAAGGAACAAAATATTTATCAAAAACTCTTGATTTATACCTAGATAATAATCAGGTTGATTCCTTACAAATAGGTGCCGACTTAAAAGGAAGAGAAGCTACTCAAATAGCTATTTCTGGTCCTGGAATAGCTACAACAAAAGAAGAAGCTTCACAAAATGCATTAAAGAATATGAACAAGCTTCAAACAATTTTAATTACAGGATCGCTTCCATTTAAATTAGAAATAGTAAAAATAGATAATATTTCCCCAACATTAGGTTCTCAATTTGTTAAAAATGCTTTATTAATAGGAATTATTGCTTTAATTGCTGTAGCAATAACAATTTTCATAAGATACAGAAGCTTAAAGATTGTAATTCCAGTTTTTATTACTCAAATCTCTGAAATAATATTATTACTTGGATTTGCATCTTTATTTAAATATAATTTAGATTTAGCTGCAATAGCAGGAATTATTGCTGCCGTAGGTACAGGAGTAGATGATCAAATAGTTATGATAGACGAGATTAGAGCTAAAGGCTCAGAATCTTATGCATCAACTGTAAAAGAAAGAATAAAAAGAGCATTCTTCATTATAATGTCTGCTTGGGCTGTTGGTGTAGCTTCTATGCTTCCATTATTAAGAGCAGGAGCTGGATTATTAACAGGATTTGCCTTCACAACAATAGTAGGAATTTCAGTGGGAGTCTTTATAACAAGACCTGCATTTGCATCTATTGTAGAAACTTTATTGGAAGAATAAACAAAAAGTTTATAAATAATCATTAAGATACATAGTTGGGGTGATTATTTATGCCAGCATCAAGTGAAATGTACATTCTTTATATATTATTAGGAGCTATTGCTGCAGTAATTTATTCTTTAAGAAGAATATATATACTAGAAAACAAAATTGAAGATATGGAAGAAAACATATTGGCAGCATTAAAAAAGAGAAGATAATTAGTACAAAGAATCTATTTTTTTTATTATATTTTCTTCTAACTTAATTTCTAAAGCTTTTATATTTTCTTCTAAATGTTTCTTATTTTTAGTTCCTGGAATTGGAATTGTATTTTTCCATTTATTAATAATCCAAGCTAAGGCTAATTGACTTACACTTATTTTTAATTCATTAGCAATTTCAATGAGTTTCTCATTAGTTAACAATCTTCCACTTCCTAAAGGAAAATACGGAATAAATGCAATATTATTTTCAATTAAATAAGGCAATAAATCTTCTTCATCTCTTTTATAAGCTAAATTAAAGTGATTTTGAACACTAACTACATTAACAATTTTCTGAGCTTCTTTTAATTGATGTAAATCAAAATTACTAACCCCAATATTCTTAATTAAACCATTTTCTTGTAATTCCTTTAAAGCCTTAATACTTTCTTTTAATGGTATTTTTCTATCTGGGGCATGTAATTGATATAGTTCAATTTGTTTTAATTTTAATCTGTTTAAACTTCCTTTAATTGCTTCTTTAATATGTTCAGGTCTTCCATCTGTATCCCAATTTATTCCCCCAGGTCTTGTACATCCTGCTTTTGTTGCAATCAAAATCTTTTCTTTATCTTTTTCATTTAATGCTTTTCCAATTAATTCTTCATTTCTGCCCAAGCCATAAACATCTGCAGTATCAAAAAAATCAACTTCTAATTTAACAGCATGTTTTAATAATTCAATAGCATCTTTTTCTTCTGCTTTAGGTTTGTACTCATCTAAAGCCATAACTCCTAGACCTATTGCCTTGACAGTTCTCCCAGCAATTTTTCTTTTTTCCATGCATATCTAAAGATATTAGTTTATTTAAGATTATTGAAACGCCGAAGCCAGGATTCGAACCTGGAAGTCCACAAGGACGCAGTTTTCGAGACTGAGCAATCATATTTAAAATATGATTTCTGCTGCCATACCAGATTAGGCGACTTCGGCATCAAAAACCTTTAATATTTTTCTCTTATTAGCTTTAAATATGTTACCAAAGTATCATTTTTATATTGGATTAATAACTTCAATAGTTGTTTACTTTATCTCAGGATTTACTAATGCTTTATTATTCTTCATTGGATCTTTTCTAATTGACACAGATCATTACATAGCTTTTGTATTTAAAGAAAAAAATTGGTCTTTAATGAAATCTTATTTCTATTGGAAATATCTAAATTATCCTTATGATGAATTAATGATCTTTCATACAATAGAAATATGGATTTTACTTTTAATTATAGGTCTTTTAATAAATCCAGTACTTTTTATGTTAGCTGGAATGTTATATCATGAATTATTTGATATTTATGATATGCATAAAAGAAAATTATTCAATGCTAGAGCAATTTCTTTATTTGCTTGGGCAACTAGAAATCTAAAATAAACAGAAAAGCTTATAAATACTAATTTCAATCTTTATAAAAAAATAAGAGGTGAGATTGTGAAAAATCAAAAAACATTATTAATAATTTCGATATCAATTCTATTTCTATTAAGTTTTATTGTTATAGGAAGTTTAAGTGCAAATGCAGCTACATCTTCTTCTTCAAAATGTAGTGATTCTGATGGAGGATTAAATTATGTTGTAAAGGGTACAGTAAGAGCTATAAATGGTACAAATGTAACATACAGCACAGATTATTGTTTACCATGGGGGGATAATACGCTTGGAGAGTATTACTGTTCTAATGGAATTGCAAGAGAACAATACTATACATGCGAAAATTTAGGGCCTAATTATATATGTACAAATGGTAGATGTGCAACTAATGGCACTACAAACCAGACACCAACACGTTTTAAAAGTCCAACTAATCCCCCAATAAGAATGGTAAATACAACAACATGTAACATATGGGCAGTTCCTAGTCAAGGCATTGGTCCATTTACAAGTAACATTTCAGCAAGATTTGGAAATGTAACAGATCAATTCCCATTTACTGCAACTCTTAAATGTAATTCAAATGATGCAGGTATAGGCATTCCAGTTTGGTTAAATGACCAAATTATTTCAAGGCTTTGTAATTATCCACAAGTAAACATACAAACTATTTTTACGGCAAGTGCATCAGGCGCAGGAGCAACTTGTACCACATCGGTTTTTGACAATCCACGACCACAAACTTGTGTAGATACAGATGGTGGTAGAAATTATGGAGTTAGAGGTATAACTTATACAAACTATACACAAAATTACACAGATACATGTCAAGACAATTTAAAATTAAGAGAATATTGGTGTTCAGGCAACTATGTAGCAAATGAAATTGTAATTTGTAGAAATGTTGGCTTCAAAAAATGTAGTCTTGGAAGATGTATAAACCCAAGTAATCCGACATTAACAGAACCACAAACATCAACAAAGTCAAGATTTTTCTTATGGGGATTACTAGACATCTTTAGAGGAAAAGTAACAGGTAATGCAGTAATGGATAGACAGAATCCACAAGAAACTAATATCTTTAATTGGTTAGTATTAGGAGTAATCTTGGTAGCAGGAATAATGTTATATAATAAAAGACAGTCTACATCAACAACAGAAGTAAAAGAAAGAAGATCTGAAACATCAAAATCTAGATCTCAAAGATCAAGAAGAAGATAATTTTTTTCTTTTTTATATATTCATTTTTACTTGTTTAAAACTAAGAATTTATTATTATTCTTCAATTTTTCATATTGTTTCTTATCTCTAAACTTAATTACTTTAGCAGGATTTCCACCAATAATAGCTAAATCAAGAACATCCTTAGTAACAACGCTTCCTAATCCAATAATAGAACCTTCTCCAATTGTAACTCCAGGAACTATACTAACTCTACTTCCTATCCACACATTATCCTTTATTATAACAGGCTTATGAACTTTTTCTTTTCCAAAAGGTAATATCTCTTTATTATAATCATGATTCCAAGTATAAATTAATAATCCTCCAGACAAACTACAATTACTTCCAATAGTTAATCCACCTTCTGCAGAAATAAAACAATCTGGTCCTAAATAAACATTACTCCCAATTATAATTTTTTCAGGATGACTTATATTAGTAGGTTGTGAAATCCTAACATTAGTACCAACAGATTTCAAATTAGATACTAACAAGTCATTCTTCATTAATCTATAGTAAGATAATATTTTATTTTCAACCCAAAAATAAACTTCATTAAAATATCTCCAAGTAACTCTCAAAAATCTATTTCTATAAAAAAGATTAAATAAATTAAATAATTTCATTTTAACTCTTACACTCGGAATTCACTTCATTTCAATAAATATTTATCTTCATCAAATCTTATTATAAAAAGTTTTAAAAACCTTCCTAATAACTCATAAATTAATGGAAAGTTCTAAGCACAGTTGGTTAAAATTAACACTAATTTCATTATTATTCAACCTTATTTTATATCCATTTGTAAAATATTCAAATAATTTAGGTGTATCTAGCTCAGTTGCCTTAGTTATGTATTTTGTATTTGCTAGCTTAGGAATGATAATTTATCATATAAAAAAGAAAACTAACTTAAAGATAGATAAAAAAACTTTTGCAATAGTAATCTTAACAACTCTGTTTATGTTAGTAACTAATTTATCTATGTGGCAGGCAGTTGTTATTGCTCCAAATATAGGATATCCTATCTTAATTACACAAGCTTCAATGATACTAATAACATTATATGCAGCCATATTTCAAAAAGAAGAATTTAATATCAAAAAAATACTATCAGTAACATTAATTTTCATAGGGATTGTCATAGTGATGTTATAATGAATTGGATTTTGTTATCATTAATTGCAATGTTTTTTAATTTCGTAGTATTTATTTTAATAAGAAAACTAACAAAAAGAATGTCATCAAGTGTAATGTCTCTTTATTTATTTGGAATCTCAGCTATCTATTTAATAATAACAAACTTAATTTTAGAAGAATCTTATTCTATGCCAAAAATAGCATTTTTATTATTAACTACTGCAGGATTAGCAGGAAGTATAGTCTACTTAGTTTTATACAAAGCAATTAGCATCGCTCCAAATATAGGATATCCTGTAGCTGTATTTTCTTTACATATTGTAATAACTACAATAATATCTGCCTTATTTCTTGGCACAAGTCTAACTCTAATTAAATTTATTGGAGTAATAATTGCTGCAGCAGGTATTATCTCATTAATACTTTGGAAATAATCAGCTTTTCTTACTTTTCAAAACATGTTCTATAATCAAATGGTTTAGTTCTAACAGGTTCTCCACCCAAAATTGCTAATTTACTCATCTTAGCAACCTCCCATCTTTTGTAAAGCTTGTCTCTCTTGCCTTTACTTTTCTTAATATATCATTTAAAGGTAATTTAACCTTTACATTTCCCCCAAAATCATGAGATTCATAAAATGCCATTGCTATTTCCAGTGCTGCTTTTCCATCATATCCACTTTCTTGATTAATTTCATTCTTATTTAATGCTTCAACTATATTCTTAACAGCATTTAAATATGGAGATAAACTTTTAACTTCTTCTATTTTATCTTCTTTTAATTCATAAATTCCACTTTCTCCTTCACTACTTTCAATTTTAAATAATTCTATATTTTTTCCACTTCTAATCATTCCACCAACACTTAATATTCCTTTACTTCCAATTAAATCAACTTTAAAATGACAATAGTCTCTCCATCTACAATCAAATGTTGCATGCACCCCATTCTTAAATCCAATAACACCATAAGCTCCAGGATCAGTAGTTTCATCATGCAAAATTTTACCGCTCACCCATTCAGCATCTCCAACATAATATCTTAACAAATCAAATAAATGACTTCCCCCATTTAACAATCCAACAGTAGCATAACTATCAACTTTTTGTATCTCTCCAATCTTTCCAGAATCTAATAATTTTTTTGCTAAAATAAAAGAATTATCAAACCTTCTTGTATGATCTATAACTAAGTGAACATTATTATTCTTACAAGTCTCAATCATTTCATCACATTCTTTTAAACTCATCGCCATTGGCTTTTCACAAAAAATAGCCTTTACACCTTTTTCACATGCATACAAACAAATATCTCTATGACTATCATTATGTGTACAAATGCTTAAAATGTCGATGTCCTCTTTATCAAACATTTCCTTATAATCAGTATATAATTTATCAATACCACTATCTTTTCTAAAATCTTCTAATCTATCATTATTAATATCACAACCAGCAATTAATTCTATATTATCATGAGCTAAATAACATCCTGTATGAGATGCAGGCTTATTTTTTATTTTTGGGTCCCTATCAAATAAGTTTCCTATTCTACCTAATCCAACAATTGCAGCTTTGTAAATAACCATATTAGTAATAATCCAGAAACATTTATAAAGCTTTTACTAGAGATTAAATAAATAGTTATTACATATTTAATTTCTTTAAGTCTTAGAAACGTGCTAGAGTTCCCATAATCATTTGCTTTAAAATTTATTATTCATACAGCAAGCTTTAAATAATTATTCAAAACAATAGTATCAATGATAAAAATAGAGAATTATTGTTCTATATTATTTATAACAACAGAAAGGCAAGCCAAAAATGTATGACGAAAAAAATTATGATCCTTCATTTGTATCATCTAAAGCAATAATAGGAAAAGGTACAACAATATTTAGATGCAGTGTAATAAGAGAAGACGTCCAAATAGGTGAAAATTGTGATATTAGAAATTTTGTCTATATAGACAGAGGGGTTATTATAGGTAAGAATGTAAAAATTATGGACGGTACATACATGTATAGAGGAATAAGAATAGAAGATAATGTTTTCATTGGTCCAAAAGTTTTATTCTTAAATGATAAACATCCACGTAGAGATAAAATAAGAGATTTAAAAAATATTGAATGGGTAGTAAAAAAGAATGCATCTATTGGGGCAGGATCAGTAATTCAATCTGATATAACATTAGGGGAATATTCATTAGTAGGTGCAGGTTCTGTAGTAATGAAAGATGTCCCTCCATTTGGGCTAGTCTATGGAAATCCTGCAAAACTTAAGACCTTTGTTTGCAGAAATGCCCATCCTTTAAAGATTTCAACATTTATTCAGACCAAAGATAATGTTTCTTTTAAATGTAAGATATGCAATGACTATATAGAAATAGAAAAAAGCGATTTTCTAAAACTATCAGTATAAATAATTTCAAACGGATATAAAAACTAATATTTTAATTTTATTTTATTAATTATATCAAGAACTCTCTTTGTAGAATTTCCATCAATTTTATAAAACAAATCTTTTAGTATCTTATCCCTAGCTTTTTTTAATGAGTTAATTACTTTCTTATTATTTAATACATCATCAATTGCTTTTTTTAAGTCTTCTTTACTATACACTTCATAACAAACACCAGCCCCAACATAGGGAAGATCATCCTTAACTCCAGTTAAATTCAAAGAGATTACAGGTTTATCAAACGCCAAAGCCTCTAGTATTGTAGAAGATCCAAATGATATTATAACATCCGAGACATAAAATAAATCATAAAGATTAGAGCTTAATATAGTTACATGAGTCTTATATTTAGCAGAGAGCCTCAAATACTCATTAGTAGTCAATTCATCTCCAGGATGTTTTTTTACAATAATTTGAAATTCTTTAAGTTCTTTAGCAGAATCCAATAATGCTAGAAAAATTGGTCCATTAATGCTTTTATGAACAGCAGAAGTAAATAATATAATCCTCTTATTAGGCAAGGAGAATTTTTCCATTATTGAATCTTTATCCCTATTGTCAAGAACCGAATCTAATTTTGGCCAACCTGTGACTATAACATTTTTAATTCCCCTTTTATTATAAAACTCTTTACTTCTAAGGCCATAAGCTAAATAATAGTCTAATGTAGGTGAATTATATGAAGTAGGCTCTCGGTTATTCAGAACTCCGTTTTGCATATACACTAAAGGAATTTTTTGTTCCCTACAGTATCTATAAACTGGTTTAGCTAGCCCAGATGATTCATCCAAACCAAATATCAAAGAAGGCTTACAAATATCTATCATATTCCTTCCAACCTCATGTACATAAAGAATTTCTTCTATAAACATTCTTTTTCCAAAGAAATAATCAAATATATCTTCTAAACTATTCTCTAATTGTATATTTAAATATGAAAATTTTATTTTTTTAAATGACTTAAATTTATTATTATAAATTTTTAAGTAATCCTTAACATTCTTTATATCATCAAATGAACAAAATTTTTCAAAATCCACATAATCTAAGTTATTACTATCTAAGACGTTCTTTAATTGTTCTTTGACTCTAATTTCCTGCCTTATTATAAGTCCATCTGAAGTTCTTTTTATTATTGGGAGAATGCTATCAATAGCACTATTTAAGCTAATAATAAATAAGACTTGGTTTTTCTTTACTTCCAAATCTAGACTATTTTTTCTATTTCTATATCTTCTTAAAGTCCTGATAATAAAAGGTTTGAAGTTTGGTAATTTATATTTCCGTTTGCCTATAACAGGTATATTATAAAATCCAGTTACATCAAGAATAGCATTGGATATAACAGAAGCATCGTAAACGAAGTAAACACAATTTATCTTTTCATCCTGTATTACTTTCTTAAATAGTTTTATCATCTGTAATCTATCATTAAAATATTCATAAAGAAAACTAATAAAATTAGATTCCATATAATCCCACATATCAATATTTTTGTATTTTAGAAATTCCATTAATGTTATATTATTTACTTTTAATTCCCCCCAAGATTTATATAAGTTCCATGCCTCAAAAAACATATCTTTATTCAAGTCCCCATAATAATCTTCTTCACTTTTTGAATCAAAATTAATTAAATTCTTTGTACCTTTTAATGCAAGAATTATAAATTTCTCATTCTTAGAAGTTAAATTACTTATTAAACTATTATAAAAATTAATTTCATTTAGATTTTTGATTACAATTAATTTCATTTTAAATTAACTTAACATACATCTCTTCTAATTTTGGAATAAGTACCTTCCAATCATAATTTATAGCCTTACTTTTAGAATAATTTCCCATTTCCTTCAAATCCATTTTCATAATTCTTTCAATTGTCAATATAACTTCATTATCATTTATTACAAAACCATTTTTCCCATTTTCTATTAGTTCTTTAGCTGCACCAACATTAGTAGATATTACTGGTAAGCCTGCAGCCATCGCCTCTAATATGGGGATACCAAAACTCTCATTTGAGGAAGTTAACACAAATAAATCTGCACATAAATAATAATCAATAATCTCATTGAAAAATTTTTGGCCAACAAATATTACTTTATTCTCTATCTTAAGTTCTTTTATTAAATTATTTAAATACTTAAAATATTCATTATCAACAACAGTTCCAACATGAACAAAGAATACATCTAGATCTTTAATTGCCCTAAGGCTTAGCTCTAATCTCCTTTTTCTGACTATACTACTAACATTAATTACAATAAATTTATTGGGGATCTCCAATTTTCTTCTAAGCAACTGTTTATCATATTTTTTCTGAAATTTATGATAATCCACTCCTGAAGGCCAAACAAAAATTCTTTCTGGTTTAAGATTTGTCCTTTCCATTAAAATTTTCTTTTGTTCTTCAGTAAAAACCTGAATTATATTTGCTTGTTTCGCTGGCCATTTTAAAAAAAAATTATAATAAATTTTACCTAATACCCCTTTATGGGGTGGCACATCCCGGTCTATATCAGCCCATAATACTAAATTATATTTTTTAATTCTCTTCAAATATCCTGTTATAAATGTAGAAAAATACCCAATTACATGCGTATGTATGATATCTGGATTTTTATCAAATAATATTCTAAATATAACGCCTGGAAAGAATGCCTTTTTAAAAATTTTTATACCCCTAAATCTTGTAATTTTAACTTTAGATGCTTTATCATTTGGAGGCAAGGCACTTAATCTAACGTCAGAAGTGTATATTTCAACATCATGACCTAAGTCCTTCATACCCTCTATCATGTAAATGGTACTATGGCCACTTCTATTACTATAATCATCTAATATGTGAATAATTTTCATAAAGAGTAAAAACTAATTAATTTTATAAAACTAATCTTTTATAACCACTAATCACCTTTTCAATAATCACTTCCCAAACAAAATTTTTTTCTATGTGTTTTGATAACTCTCTACTTTTATCTTTAGATAGCCCCTCTTTAATAGCTTTTTCAATGCTTTCTATATTAAGTGGATTTACATAATCTCCATAATCCCCAAAATATTCTTTAGTACTCCCTCTTTCTGTTATTACAATATTTGTGCCAGCCAATGCAGCTTCTAAAGCAACTATACCAGGACTTTCAACATAACTGGGTAGTACAAGAACTTTGGCTGCAGCATATGCCGACATTAAAATACTTGAATCCATGTCAAACTTACCCAAGAAATGAATATTTTTCCCGGCAGTCTTAACACAAGTATCATAATATTGTTGCTGATCAATAATTTTATCTCCAATAATAACTAAAGGAGTCCCAAGTTTATTCATTATCTTAATTAAATTAAGAACATTCTTCCTTGTGTCTATTCTCCCCACAAAAAGTACAAAATCTTGCAGTTTATATTTATCAATGAATTCATCTGGTTTTGCATTCTTAAATTTTTTTTCAACTCCTACAGGTACTGTAAAAATCTTTTCTTTATTAATATTAAAATCCCTAATTAAATAATCTGTTTCGTCACGAGAATCAACAAATATAATATCTGACATTTTCAAAATACTTTTAGTTTTTATTCCAAAGTCAAATAATATAGAATTCTTTAATCCGAAATAAGCTAGATTTTTGAACTTTTTCTTAAATCCGAATGATTCATATAAAGAATACTTCAATGAAGGCCTATTATATATAGGAGTTAATGCAATAGGAACTTTTTGTAAATGCGCAAAATTAACTACATCATAACAATTATTTGATTTACCAAAATTATGCAATAAATCAAAATCATTTAGTTTATCTTCCCACGGATTAAATAATTTAACTTTTATTCCCGCTTTTTCTAAATATTCTTTAGTTTTAAGTAATAAAACCTCTCCACCACCCGGATGCTGGAATCCTATATTGCTATTATTAAATAGAATCTTCATTGGTATAAATATCAGAAGATAAAAAATAAAAAATATCTTACTGAACTAAATGTTCTAAGCTCAACAAAACACCTGCAGGTAAATCAACACTAACTACCCTTCCCAAATATATTTCATATTCCTTTGGAGAAATACCAGTTCCAGGTCTCTTTATTCCAAGATTGTCCTCAGTTAGAATGTCTCCTGCTTTAACATCTCTAGTTATTACTAAACTATGCCTAAATAAATCTGTTGCACTTTTCTCTACTTCTAAAAATGCCTTCTGAGTACCTAATGCACGGTGAATTTCATCTACACCTCTTACTAACTCAGACAATTCATCAGGTTCAATTGAAGCTTTTTGATCTGGTCCTGGCCAATTTCTATCAATAGTAAAATGTTTTTCAACAAGATTTGCCCCTAAACCTATAGCAGCCAATGTAATAGTGATTCCTTGTGAATGATCAGAAAAACCTATAGGTATATTGTACTTTCTTTTCAATACAGGTATTACGCCAATATTACAATCTTCTGGTCTAGTAGGGTATTGAAAAACACAGTGCATTAATGCAATTTGGTCATTAATTTTAACAACAGACTGGAGGGCATCATCTATGTCTTGATACGTAGAAGCTGCTGTAGATATTATCATTGGTTTCCCTCTTCTTGCAATATGTCTAAGTAATGGCATATTAGTCAATTCTCCAGATCCTATCTTGTAACCAGGTAAATCAAATTCATCAAGGAAATCAATAGCTTCTCTGCAATAAGCTGTAGACATAAAAATTATCCCTTTTTCTTCTGCCCGTCTCTTAAGCGCACGATGATCATCTTTAGACAAACTGATTCTGTTTAATAATTCATATAAATTTTCATTCTCCAAGTGGACAGCACTACCAGCAGACTCTAACATTTCATATTCAGGTAAATGAGTTTGGAATTTAACAACATCAGCTCCAGATTCTGCTGCAGCATCAACTAATTCCACAGCCTTTTTCATATCACCATCATGATTTATGCCTGCCTCTGCAATAATAAAAGGCTTATAACCATCTCCAATATTTCTTCCAATATATATGCTACTTTTCATGTTCATTACCTCCATATGTTTATCAATTTAAAAACTATTACAATAATTTAAGTTTCTTAAGATGTTGTTCTATAACAAAAAAATCTACTTCTGTGTCTATATCTAAAGAGGAAAATTCATCCATTTCATATATTGCATTATTCTCTTTAATAACTATATTATTCTTTTCTTTTAGTTTATCCCTTTTAGTAAACCAAAATGCACCATTAGCTTGATATACTGAAGGCAGTTGCTGCCTCTCTAAATTATATGCATCTCTTCCATCATCTAATTCTATCAATGGAACTCCCAAATCATTTTTTTCAACAAACATCCAATAAGGGGGGAAGGCTCTTTTTACACTAATTAAAGAATCAAAATTCCCGCTCATAAATTTTTCGTAAGCCTCCTTAATATGTGAAGCAGTTGTAAGTGGAGTAGTACATTGTAATGTTACCACAACATCTACCTTAATTCCTTTACTCTGTTCCAAAAAAGATACTGCATGTTCTATAACTGGTGGAGTATGAGCAATATCGGTAGCCAAATGTGCAGGCCTTAAAAAAGGAACAGATGCCCCAAATTTTCTTGCAATATTTGCTATTTCTTCAGAATCTGTACTAACAATAACATCATTAAATACCTTAGATTTTAATGATGCTTCAATTGCATATGTAATCAATGGTTTTCCATCTAGTAACTTAATGTTTTTTCCAGGAACCCCTTTTGATCCTCCTCTTGCAGGGATAATTGCTACAACATACTTATTACCCATAAATATACACTATCAGATAAATTTAAATAAATTTCTACTAGCCTCAACTTCATGAAAATATTAAGTGCTGCATGGCACCCCGGAAGTGCAAACTCAATAGCTCCTGTAATAAAGCAATTAGAAAATGATCCCAATGTTGAGTTAGAAGTACTTGCATTTGAGTCTGCAGCAGAAGTTTTTAAAGATAAAGGTATTAATTGTTCCGAAGTTTCATCGCCATCATTAGAGTCTATGATTTCAATAGTAGACTCTATAAATCCAGATTTAACACTAACAGGAACAAGTAATCGGAACAAAAAACATAACGAAGTACTTGAACAAAATGTAACTCTTGCAACCAAAGTAAGGGGAATTGCATCATTAGCAGTAGTGGATGTAGTAAGTACATATACAGAAATTTTCAGTGGATCTAAACCAAATCAAAGATTTTTATATCTTCCAGATAAGGTAGCTGTAATGAATGAAAAAGCCAGACAATTAATGTTAGAAGAAGGTTTTCCAAGTGAAATAATTCATGTCACTGGGAATCCACAATTTGATGATCTATCCTCTATAAAAAGTAGTTTTACACAAGAGGATAAAGAAAGAATAAGAAGAGAGTTAAATATAAGTCTAAATTCATATTTAGTTTTATTTTTGTCACAACCTATTGAAGATGACTTTGGATCAGATACATCAAATCCAAAATACTTAGGATATACTGAAAAAACAGTATTCTCATACTTACTTGAAACAATACAAAAAACAAAACAACCTGAACAAGGACTAGTTTTACTTGTAAAAACGCATCCAAGGGAAGGAGAAGCAGAAAGTTTGAAAGCATTAGCAAGTTCATATCCAAGTACAAGATTCATTGGAAGATATAACCCTAGACAATTAATTTTAGCAGCAGATTTAGTCATTAGCGCATTTTCAACACTTCTTTACGATTCCACTTTATTAGACAAACCATCCATTAGCCTACAACCAGGTTTAATTAAAGAAGATATGATAGCAACCAATCCATTAGGTATCACAGTCCCCATATATACAAAAGAAGAAATAGTTCCAACATTGGAAAGAACAATACATAATCAAAGTTATCAAAAAGATTTGAAAATAAAAAGAGATAGTTTTAAAATAGAAGGTAATGCAACGCAAAATATCTTAAATTTAATTTATAGATAATTAATTTAAACCAATTGAGCTGACTCTTTTATCATTCTTCTTAGAACAGCCCCCCTTAATCCACATCCATCGCATATTTTCATATCTCCAGACCTACCATCAAGATGAAGTTTTCTAAAAGCCATAAGTTTTCTACTTTTCCAAATATCTTCTAATTTATCAGTATTCAAATTACCTACAACTTCTTCATTGTAAGTATCACCACAACATAAAGTAACATTACCATTCCAATTTACAAATAATCTGTGCCAAAGTTGCGGGCAGGCAAATTTCTTTTCAACTTCTGGAAAAGAACCTTTACTTCCTAAAGACATATCGTACATATCATCAAATGCAACAATATCAACATGAGATCCCCAGAATTTCTTAAATTCCTCTACTTGGTGTTTATTAGTTTCTTGAAGAACAGCTTGTATTCTAATCCTAGGTTTCAATTCTCCAGCAGCATTTGTCTTTCCTACCTCATCTCTCAATCTTTTAAATCTACTAATATTCTCTACAACTTGATCAAATTTTGCACCAACCCTAATAGACTCGTAAACCTCTTTGGTGCATCCATCCACAGAAAAAATTACTTTATCAATACCAGCATCTATTAGAGCTCTAGCTTTAGCTTCAGTCATCAAAGTCCCATTTGTATTGATCATTACCTCGATAACCCCTTTTTGTTTAGCATATCTTACCATATCAACAAGCTTAGAATGTAGCATAGGTTCTCCCCTATAATTTAATTTAATAGAGGCTAATTTCTTATTCCCAAATTTATCTTGTCTTCCCTCATCAATACCTTTTTTGAATAACTCAAAATCCATATAGCCTAATTCATTTTCTTCATGGAATTTCTTATCACTCTGGAAGCACATTACACACCTTAAATTACAAGGTGCAGCACTTTCAAAGTCAACATGGATTGGGAAATCATCCACTATATTTAGCGCAGGATTATTATTCCATCTCCATCTATACTTTTGATACTCTTCTGTACTCTCTTCATTAGACCCTTGAGCTACAGTAAATGTCGGATTAACAATGAATTCTACCATATAATAAGCCTCTTCTAATTTTAATTCCCAATATTTTAAATTACTTTTGGTATTACTAGTAGATACTAATTTTCTAATGATTTTAAAGAATCTACATTCTCCATAACTTTAGTAAAACCATTAATGATATCTTGCATGTCTTCAAAATTATTTGGGTACATAATTTTTCTAATCCATATAGCACTTTTACTACACAAATCTTCTGCAATAGGATTCATACCTTTATAATACTTTCCTTCATCATTATTGAGGAATATTGGATTCATATATAGTGGATGTGGATATCCCTTATCAGCCTCGATACCCTCAGCATTTAACGCTTTCAAAAAAACATCTCTAGTTACTCCTACTTTATTTTCATCAAATAATAAAGGGCATACATGAGCTACACTATAAGATTGATTTGGGATTTTTAACTTAGAGATTCCATCAAAGTTTATTCCTTTATCTAAATATTGGGTATTAAGAATTCTATATTTATTTAAAGATTCTAACTTTTTAAGTTGCTCTATCCCGATAGCAGCCTCAAATTCAGTCATTCTATAGTTCCAACCTAAAATCTTAGAAAGATAACTTCTACCTCCACTAACTAATATCTCACCATGACTTCTAACTAGTCTACATATATCATTATAATCAGAATTATTAGTAATAATCATACCACCTTCACCAGTCACCATATTTTTTGTCTCAACAAAACTAAACGCACCAATATCTCCAATTGTACCAACTAATTTTCCTTTATATTTTGCACCAGGAGATTGTGCACAATCCTCAAGTATTTTTATATTATATTCATTTGCAATTTCTATAATAGGGCCCATGTCACAAGGATTACCCACAAGATGAACTGGAATTATTGCTTTAGTTTTTTTTGTAATTAATGATCTTATGTTCTCAGTATTAACATTAAAAGTATCTTTATTAACATCACAAAAAATTGGAATTGCATTACACATAAGAACAGAAGAAGCAGTAGCTGTAAACGTGTAACTAGGAACAATAACTTCATCACCTTTAGTTACACCAAGTGCTACTAAACCAGCATGTAAAGCAGCAGTTCCGGAGTTAAATGCCACTGCATAATTCATATTATGATATTTTGAAAATTTATCTTCAAATTCCATAACTTTTGGACCACCAGTTCTATAACTTTTATGAAATCCCGATAATACTCTAGTTCTAAAAACATCCATTACAGCTTTTTCTTCTTTTTCGTCATAGTCTGGTAAATATTGAAATGGCTTTTTCCTTATAGGCTCTCCTCCAAAAATAGCAAGTTTACTCATATTATCATTTTACTCAATTTATTTATTATTTAAATTTTATTGTTAAATTACTTTTTTATAGCCTATTATTAATCTTTCAATAACTCTCGACCACAGAAAATTTTTTTTAATATGTAAAGACAAATCTTTATTCTTATCCTTATCAAGAGCTTTTCTTATTTTCATTTCAATATCTAAATTACTACGTGGATTAACATAAAGAGCATATTTGTTATAATAATCCATAGTGGATCCTCTTCTTGTTATTACAATATTTGCTCCTGCTAATCCAGCTTCTAAACCCACTAAACTCGGAGTTTCGTACCAACTAGGCATCACTAATACTTTTGCTGCAGCATAAGCAGATTCTAGCATCGAAGAACCATGATCCATATTACCCAAGAAATAAATATTTTTCTTTGCAATTTTAACACAGTTTTCATAATATGTAAGATTATCTTGAGTTTTAGATCCAATTATAACCAAAGGTACTTTTATTTTATTCATAATTCTAATTAAACTCAGAATATTTTTCCTAGGTTCTATCTTTCCTACAAAAAGCACAAAATCTTGCAGTTTATATTTATCAATGAATTCATCTGGTTTTGCCTTATAAAATCTCTCATCTACCCCACAAGGCACTGGATGTATCTTTCTTATTGGGAATCCAAAATCTTTACATAATAATCTCCCTTCAATCATTGAATCTGGAGTAATTAAATCAGTCATCATCATAATTTTTTTAGATTTAGAAACCATTGGAAAATGCTTCTTTAATAATGTGTATCCAATATTTTTAATTTTTTGAGGTGTTAAAAAATGCTCATTTAAACCGTAACTCAAAGCGGGCCAGTTATATATTGGAGTTAAAACTACTGGTAAATTATACATTTTTGAAAGTTTGATGAAATCATAACTATTATCAGTCTTACCAAAATTATGCATTATATCGTAGTCAATCATTTTATCATGCCATTGATCAAATAATTTAACTTTTATTCCCGCTTTTTCTAAATATTCTTTAGTTTTAAGTAGCAAAATTTCTCCGCCACCAGGAACTTGAAATACAGTATTGTTACAATTAAAAAGTACTTTCATACCATAAATCTCCAAACAAAGTCTGTTTTTCCTTCACTTGTCCTTTTATATAAGATTAATGATTGCAGCGCAAACATCGTGCACCAAGAATTTGGATTATTTGCCAATTGTCCATCATTCTTTGTTCCGAAAATAAATGCACCCCTATGTTCTCCACTTGTAACTTGATATTTAATGAGTCTATTATAAACCGTATTTATCTCCCTATCAATATTTAACTGACCAATATTCTTTGATAGAAGCGCCATCCTTAAAGTTTGGGCGATTATATCAGATCTCTCATTATAATTAAATTTATTATTCATAAAATGCCTGGGTACTTCCCAATTAGGACCTAAATTTCTTAGTAAATATTCTGATGCTTTTGATGCTATTTCAAGAAAAGTTTTATTATTTAAAAATTGGCCAGAAGTAAAAAAAGCCTCAGACGAATAGTTGTGGGGATGGAAATTTGAACTATTAAAATTCTGGTAAGTTCTAAATCTATAATCTTTTTCCTTATATTTTAAAGAATAATTTAAACATTTAATAACTGTATTTTTTATTTTATCATTATTTGTTATATCATAAAGGTTCAAAAGTCCTATACATACTTTAGCTAAATAACTGCCAGATTGTGTTGACCAAGTATCTAAATTATGTTTTGGTTTTCCGTCTTTGTCTACAAATGGTATAAAGGACCCATCTTGATTTTGCATATTTAATATCCAATTTGCAATACTACTAGCTGCATTTAGATATCTTTCATCATTTGTTTCTCTATACAAATTAACAATACCATTTAATATTATTCCAGAATCAAACAAATATTTAACGCCTTTATTTTTATTGTACTTCTCAAAGTATGGAAAACAAGAAAAACATCCACCATCACTATCTATAACTTTATCTAATATCCAATTTGCTGCAATCTTTGCTTTTTGTAGGTAAATTTCCTCTTTTTCAAGATTATATAAATAAGTCAATAATGTAATCCCATATCCTGTAATTTCTGGATAGGCAAATGCAAATCCACCTAATTCATCATCATACCAACTATTAAAAGCACCTAAATGCTCACCTTCTTTTTGTTGAACATCAGAGTTCAACAACCAATTTTTTGCCATATCAATTATTTGATCCAAGTAAATCACCCATTTTTAATCCATTTATTTTATAAAATTCATCGGCCCACATCTCTGCTTCATCCTGAAAACCAACTCTCTCTATCAATAAATGACCATCACTACATTTAACATAAAACCCTTTTTTATCATCAAGGTTGTAGATACTACCATTAATTTCATTAGATTTATCGATATTATTAACTAAAACATAAGAAGCTTTCCAAATATAAACAACCCTATTATTTAAATAAGTAAACGCACCAAAAAAAGGGTGGGTGGATGCCCTAACTAGATTGAAAATTTGTCTGCTGCTCGAACTCCAATTAATTTCACTATCTTTTGGTTTTCTTTGTGGTAAAATAATACTAGTGCCCCTATTCTGTTTTATTCTAGTTGTATTTCCTTCCTCATTCAAATCTTTAAGTGAACATCTTAACATTTTTACAGTGTAATAATCAGATTTATCGTGTAATGTTTTAATATTATCCCTATCATCAATTCCAAAATATTCTACTGCTATTATATCACCTTCATCAACACCTTCAATCAAATAATATAAACTTACACCCCATCTTTTTTCGTCTCTCAACAATGCCCAATTTAAAGACGCACCTCCTTTAACATCTGGGAGTGGCCCCCCATGACTACCAATAGTCCCTAGTTTTGGAATATCTAATATTTCCTTAGGTATGATCTCAGAAGAACCAAATTCAAATATTACATCAGGATTTATTTTTCTGATTAGTTCAATATTTTCACTATCTCTAAGTCTCCTACAATATACAACTTGAAATCCATATCTATCAGATAGATCGTCAAATGTGGTCCATCTAGCTTTCCTATGTTTCCAACTTAAATCAGAACCAAATACTGCTTCAACTTTAAATCCTTCAGTTTTTAGTATTTCCTCTAAACATAGTTTTGTATGTTCCGTAGGCCCTATTACTATGGCTCTAATCATTTTCTTTGGGCTTTAACCCATTCTATGTTTCTCTTCAACCCTTCATCTATTGAAATAGTAGCACTCCAACCAAAAAGAGATTTAGCCAATGAAGGATCACAACAAAGCCTCTTAACCTCAGAAGTCCTTGGAGCTATATGTACAATTTCACAATTTGAATTTGAATATAATTTTATTTTTTGAGCAACATCTTTAATCATAATATCCTTACCAGTACCAAAATTTACTGCCTTACCGATAGCGTCGTTGTGAGAACCCATAATTAAAAAAGCATTAATTGTATCTTCTACATACATTAAATCTCTAGTTTGAGTTCCATCGCCATGTATAGTTAACGCTTCTCCATTTAAAGCCTTATTAATAAAAAAAGGAACCACATCATAAGTATGCCTTGGTCCATATGTATTAAATGGTCTAACAATAGCAATAGGAATTTTATAAGTATTCCACCAAGACCATGCAAATCTATCTGCTGCTAATTTACTAGCACCATAAGGAGATGTAGGATTCATAATATCGCTTTCTTTAATAGGTTCATCATGAGTACCATAAATTTCACTTGAAGATGTACAAACTGTTCTTAATACATTTCCCATTGATCTAGATGCTTCAAGAACATTTAATGTACCATACACATTAGCGTCAATAACTTCTAAAGGTTGATTAAATGATTTAGGAACATATGCTTCTGCAGCTAAATGGAATATTATTTCTGGATTATTAGATACTATTAAATTTTTGGAATCTGGAGAACTTATATCTCCAGCTATTATTTTGATATTATCAATATGATGCCTTATATTCTTCAGTTCAAACCGATTTGTACCAGTAACTGAACTTCCCCTAACATAAGCTGTGACTTTAGCACCCATATTAACAAGTCTATCAACTAAATGAGAGCCCATAAAACCATCTGCCCCTGTAACAAGGACTCTTTTTCCATTATAAAAGTCATAAAATTTATCTTCTTTTTTATCCATATTCCTTAACATACCTAAAAATTTTTAAATCTTACTAATTATTTACTTTATTTATTAAATACTTGATAATTTTCATTGAAGAATTACCATCCCCAAAGGGATTTTCCCAAGAATTATTAATAGTCAACATCTTACTAGTTGCCTCTAGTATCTTTTCTTTATTTAGACCTGCTAAAATACTACTTCCTACTTCCAACGCCTCAACCCTCTCAGTATGATCTCTTAATATTACACAAGGAACTTTTAATATACAACTTTCTTCCTGTATTCCACCAGAGTCAGTAAAAACTAACCTAGCGTGATTTTGAAGCTGTATAAAATCCAAATATCCTAATGGATCTATCATTTTAACAAAATAGGGTATTTTTAAATTAAATTTTTCTATATTTTTCTTAGTTCTTGGATGGACAGGAAACAAAAATCTAATTTTGTGCTCATTATATACTAATTCTAAGCTTTCAAAAATAGTTTGTAATAAGTCTTTATCGTCAACATTTTCAGGTCTATGGATAGTCAACAAAAAATAATCTTTAGGTTTTAAAGAAAGCTGTTCTAATATTTTACTTTTATCATTAGATATTTCTAAGTTCTTTATTAAAGCATCCACAATTGTGTTTCCAGATATCATTATTTTTTCTCTGGATAATCCTTCACCAATTAAATTACCATACGATATACTTGTTGGAGCAAATAAATAATCAGATAAATGATCTGCAACGATTCTATTTATTTCTTCAGGCATTTTCTTATCATAACTTCTTAAACCTGACTCAAGATGAGCCACTTTTATATGAAGTTTAGTTGCAGCCAAAACTCCAGCCAAAGTAGAATTTGTATCACCTAATACTAGTACCATATCCGGATTTTCTTCAAGTAATATTTTTTCAATTCCTATAAGCATAACACCAGTCATTTCTCCATGATTCTTCGATCCAATTCCTAAATTATATTTAGGTTGAGGTAATCCTAATTCTTCAAAAAAGAGTTTATCCATATTATATGAATAATGCTGACCAGTATGTATAACAAAGAAGTCAATATTATTTTCACTTACATATCGAATTACAGGAGATAATTTTATAATATCTGGTCTTGTTCCTACTACAATACATAGTTTCATCTAACCACCTTGTTTTAGATATTAGGTTAGAAAAACAATGGGTATAAAAAGCTTATTATACTCAAATTAATAAGTATCGCCATATAACTAAATGAATATTTAATAAATAAATTATCAAATTATGGATGCTGTAATTTTAGCTGCAGGTAAAGGAGAAAGACTAAAACCGTTAACTGATAATATACCAAAAGGTATGGTAATAATTGATAATAAACCTATATTAGAACACACAATAAAATTACTTGTTAAAAATAGAATAAACAAAATATACATAGTAGTTAATTATAAAAAAGAAATAATAATTAATTTCGTAGATTCTATAAAAAATAAATACAAATTAGAAGCATATTATATACATCAACAAGAATTATTAGGCACTGCGCATGCAACATCTTTGATTCCTAATAATATAAGCAATCCTTTTTTATTAATACTTGGAGATGTTGTGTTTTACGATTTCCCAAATAGTTTACCATTAAAACCAACAATATTTGTAAAAAAAACAGATGACACAATAAACAAAGGGATTATAGAAATAAAAAATGGAATAATAACAAATTTTCATTATAATAAGGAGAAACTAAATAAAGAGAAATTTGTAGATATAGGTTTTATGGTACTTACAAAAGAAGTTATAGAAAATTGTAAAGAATATAAATATATTAAAGATACTCCTATAGTAGAAGTAATTAATAATATGATACAAAACGGAGTTAAGTTCTTAGCAGAAAATTTCAAAGGTGAAATAAGACATATAACCTCAATTGAAGATATTAATAGGTAGTTTTTTAACTCTTTTTACATTTTTATTACTTAATGGAAATAGGTCAGTTTATGGAATGTGTAATTTTTGATAATCTTACTGGATGTAAAGTAGTAAGCTACAAAGAAGAACTTTGGAGGCCAACAGATCAAACAATAAGTGATCTAATAGGAGATCAATGGAGAAAAATGGAGGCAAGAAATATATCTGTAGGGGCTACACTGACAAACGGTCTTCTGGTTAGAGCTAATGAAATGCACATGGATGAGCAAAGAATACTAGAGGTAGCAGCTCAGAAATTAGATTATAAATCACATGCAACAACTAGAGATAATCCAGACATACCAATAACACAAAGAGGCTTAGGTCTCTATGTAACAGCACAATTAGTTTCATCTGACAGTTATTTAGTATTTGGAAGAACTAAAAACACAGAAATTCAATATCAAGACATTATTAATGTTATTGCAGGAGGGGTAGAACCTCAAGACATAGTTATTGGACAAGGACTTGAACACGCAATGCTAAGAGAAGTTAAAGAAGAAACAGGTCAAGAAGATCAAGATATAGTATCTATAAATATCTCATATGTAATAAGAGAAATGATAGCAGCACACCCATCATTAGTGCATATTATCTCTTCAAGATTAAACAGTAGAGAAATGATTGAAGTCTACAAATCGCATACACACAAACAAATACAAAGTGGAGAAAGTCCTGAATTAAAAGAATTACACTTCATACCAATAGACAAGAAAAAAATAGTTAAAGCTTTAGAAGATAGTGCTAATAATTATCATGAAAGGGTAAGAATCGTTTTACTTCACACAATAAATCAACTATAATTTAATAATTTTAAACATAATCCTTACTATAATTTTTTTCTCTTAAATATATTCTAAGAAATACAATAAGTATAGATAACACCAATGGTCCTATTACAATTCCAGGAACGCCAAATATCCCAATTCCCCCAACCAATCCTAATAAAATAATTACTTGATGAATCCTAGCTTTTTTACTTATAATTCTAGCCTTAATAATATTATCAATTGAACTAATCAATAACGCCCCATAAATAAATAGTAATATGCCTTTAGTAGTATCCCCTGATATAAAAAAGAAAATAGAAGCAGGCACCCATACAAAAGCAGGCCCAACAAATGGAAATAAAGCCAGTATAGACATTACCAAGCCCCATATTAAGAAATTATCAATACCAAATATATAAAATCCAATAGCCCCCATAGCACCCTGAGCAACTGCAGCAACTAAGGTCCCATAAATAACTGCCTTAATAACTTTTTCAGATTCTAAAAACAATTCATCTTTGTATATTTTCTTAATAGGTAAATGATTGTTAATAGATTTAAGAAGTCTTGCTCCATCCCTAAAAAGATAGAATAAAACAAAAATAATAATAAACGTTTCAAGTATTCTAAAAGGTATTGATCTAATAAATGTGGTTATAATATTAGTAAATCCTTTAGTTAAATCTGTAGTTAATGATCCAGTTATTGCTTCAAGATTAACAAAATCAGGTAAATTCAAATATTCCTCTATATCATCTGTATATCCTATTAAATATGCATCCATTTCCTTTACATCAATTGAGAAATATCTAAATTGTTGTAGTATTAATTGAACTGATAATATTCCGGGCAGTATAACAATTAACAAAACAATTATAACCATTAATATTGATGAAACACTTTTATAAGGGATAATATTGTGCAATTTTCTATAAATTGGATAAAAAATATAAGCTAAAATAATAGAAATAGAAATTGCATTAATAAAAGGTCTCAACATTAAGAACGACAAAACTAATATAACTAAGAAGAATATAACATAAAAATATTTTGCTCCTTTTTTTAATGTAATATGCTCCATATCTAATCTTTAAACAAATTCGTTTATAAAGCTTGTTTTTAATCTCAAAATAATAAAAAATCAATAAATACCAATAGAAAGCTTTAAAAGACTAGTTTCATTAAAGTTAATGTGGATAAAAAAATAGTTCTTGGACTAATAGAACCTATAGACATAGGTGGGGAAAAAGTATTAGGTAAAATTGATACTGGTGCATCTAAGAGCTCTATTAGCATTCAATTAGCAAGCAAATTAAGGCTAGGTCCAATAGTTAAAACAGTGAGAATTATAAGTTCACATGGAAAGACAGTAAGGCCGGTAATAAAAGTAAGTATTATTATTGGGGGTAAAAAATTTAAGATGCTTTTCAATTTAACTGATAGAAAAAAGTTAAAATACCATATATTAATAGGGCAAAATATTTTAAAGCGAGGATTTCTAATAGATCCAAATAAACATGAAAGTAGGGATAATCAGCTTATTAAGTGAAAGTAGTAAAATGATAGGCAAGGAATGTAGAGACTACTTTGATAAAGTTGAGATGATTAATATTAGAGACGTAAATGTCTCTAGTAGTACTAATAGCTTAGAAACATTATATAATGCAAAAAAACTTGATACTTTTGATTGTTTATATCTAAGAGGTTCATATAAAAATGCACTTTTATTAAGAGCAATAAGTGAATGTTACTTAAACACAACATATCTCCCAATAAAGCCAGATTCTTTTACAATAGGTCATGATAAATTTTTAACAATATTAGAGCTTCAAAAACATGGTATAGATATTCCAAAAACATATGTTGCATCTACAATATCAAGCGCAAAAAAAATCTTAGAAACTGTAAATTATCCTGTTATGGTTAAAATTCCAAGCGGAACACATGGAAAAGGAGTTATGGTAGCTGATAGTTATGCAGCAGCTTCCTCAGTCTTAGATACATTAGAGGTTTTTAAACAACCTTATATAATTCAAGATTATGTAGAAACTAATGCAACTGATGTAAGAGCCATAGTTCTAGGAGATAAAGTTGTTGCTGCAATGAGAAGGAAAGCAAGCAATGGAGAATTAAGAGCAAATATTCACATGGGTGGAAAAGGAACCCCTATAGAACTAGACTATAATACAGAAAGAATAGCTGTAAAGGCTGCAAGAGCAGTTGGTGCTGAAATCTGTGCCATAGACATCTTAGAAAGTAGAAAGCCAAAAGTAATTGAAGTAAATCTAAGCCCTGGGTTAAGAGGTATAACTTCAGTAACTAAAAAAAACGTAGCAGGAAAAGTAGCAAAATTCTTATCAGAAAGAACAAAAGAATTTACAGAAAATAAGAAAAAAGAAAATATTAAAGAAATAATTGGTGTAATTGATAAAGATAAAAATGAAATTATAACTAACTTAGATATAAAGCTTGGAAGAATTAGACTTCCACAAATTATTTCAAAACTAGCAGATATAAAAGATGAAGAAGAAGTTGTTATTAAAGTTGTTAAAGGAAGAATTGAAATTGAAAAGCATTAACTTTCAAAATCTTTATAAAGCTTTACAAAAACTATTTTTAATATGAAAGTAGCAATAATGTATTCTGGTGGGAAAGATTCAACAAATGCAATAGAATATTGTTTAAATAAAGGTTGGGAAATTACTCATTTAATTTCAGTAAAGCCATCTATTAAAGATTGTTATTTATTTCATTATGCAACTGTAGAACTAACAAAAGAAATAGCTAAAATTTTAAGTATTAAACATGTTTACTTAACCTGTGATGTAGCAGATCCTATTAAAGAAGGCAAAATAATAGAAAAGACAGTTCTTGATATCATAAAAGAAACAAAATTAGATGCCTTAGTCCTAGGAGGAATAGGTTTACAAGAGACTCAATTAAAAACATTGCAAAAATTAATGTTACCTCATAAAATAGAAGTATTTGCAACACATTCTGGGGAAGACCAAGAATCTGTTCTTAAAGAAATGTTAAATAAAGGTTATAAATTTATAATAAGCTCAGTAGCTTCTGATGGCCTTCAAAATTGGCTAGGTAAAGAAATAACATTAAGTAATTTTAATCAGTTAAAAAGTGACTCAATTAAATTTGGTTTTGATTTGCTTGGAGAAGGCGGATACTATGATACATTTACTTTTGATGCTCCTTTTTTAAGTAAAAAACTTATTATAGAAGATTTTACTAGAGTTCAAGAAGGGAATTATAATGGCTATATAGTTGTAAATAAATTTAAAATAATTTTAAAGAAAAAAGCTGAAATTTAAATCTAACATTATTCCACTCAAAATTGTTTATTATATATTTTCATAGAAGAATCACTTTTTCCCATACAAAAAGTTTTTAAATAAACTTCTTACTATATTCATTAATGGTTTTAGAATCTTTCATATCTCCTCTTAAAGCAGAAAACAAGCCTTGGATTATGCTCTTAATGGGATTTATTTATGCATTCGTTGCAGTTTTTCTAAGTTTATGGATTTTTAAGCAATATTCTAGCTTAGTAATGGTATTCTTAACAGTTATAGCAGCAGTTCCATTAGTATATAGTACGCTTAAACTTGAAGAAGGAAAAGATACTGAAATTAAAAGTGAAATGTCTCTTTTAAAAGAGCATAGCAAGGCATTAAAATTCTTTATGTTTATGTTTATCGGCTTTGTTCTAGCTTTTGTACTTCTTTACATAATATTGCCACCAAACTTAGTTCAGCTATTATTCAGTTCACAAACGGAAACTATAGATAATATAAATTCTAGAGTTTCTGGAAATGCAATAAGCACTTCAAATATATTTGCCCAAATATTTTTAAATAACATTAAAGTTTTAATGTTCTCCATATTCTTTGCATTTTTCTATGGAGCTGGTGCAATTTTTATTTTAGCCTGGAATGCTTCTGTTATTAGTGCGGCAATAGGAAATTTTATTAGAGACAAAATAGCAGAATACACAGCAAGTATTGGTTCTTTAAATTTATTCAATTATTTTTATCTATTTAATTTAGGTCTTTTAAGATATTTTATTCATGGGATTCCAGAAATTCTAGCTTATTTTATTGGAGCTCTTGCTGGTGGCATAATTAGCGTAGCAATGATAAATCACGATATAGAAAGCGAAAGGTTTAATAACATTATGTTAGACGCATTAGATTTAACAATGCTCGCTATCTTTATTCTATTTATAGCAGCGATAATTGAAGTATTTATAACACCAATTTTCTTTTAATATGGAAGAAGAACTACAAAACAGGAAGAAAAAACTTTATTCAACAATAAAAAAAGGAAAGTTAATTTGGATAGCTATTGCATTAATTCTTATTGCTTATTTTGGATTTTGGATAAGAACTCAAAATTTACCTTTACTTAAAGATGTAACTAATAACGAATATATCCCAATGGAGCTTGATTCTTTTGTAATATTAAGATATGCAGAATATTATAATGAACACGGAAAACTAATGGAAAATGATAAAATGAGATATTATCCAACAGGTTTTGATCCTAGAAAAGAATTTTCATTTATGGCATGGTTTATCTCAACCTTATATAACATACTACACTTTTTTAATAAATCAATAACAATTCAATTAGCAGATGTTGTTTATCCCCCAGTAGCATTTGTTCTAGGCATAATATTCTTCTTTTTACTTGTAAATAGTCTTTTTAATTATAAAATAGCTCTAGTTGCATCTTATTTACTAACAGTAAGCCCTATATTCTTACAAAGAACTATAGCAGGATTCTCAGACAAAGAAGCTATAGCAACAGCCATAATCTTCATGTCCCTTTATTTCTTTGTAATATCATGGAAAACAAATAAAGTTTGGAAAGTTATCTTATTTAGTTTTCTTTCAGGATTAACAACAGCAATGTCAATGCTAGCTTGGGGTGGGGGTAATATAGTAACATTTATAATTGGTGCATTTATGTTAACAGAAGTTTTCTTAAATCAATTAAGCAAAAAAGATTTCTATAGAAACAGCATTTACTTTATAACATCTTTTACTATATTAAGTTTTATCACAAACAAATATCCAATAAAAGAACTAGCCTCTAGCTTAACTACAACAATCACAATATTCGGTTTTGTTGCAGGTATTGTATATTACCTTATTTACTATAAAAATATATTTAAATTAAAAGATAAATTTGAAAATAAACTTCCTATTGGAGTAGTATCAATTATATTATCAGGAATTTTAGGATTAATTGCAACAAGTATTTTAGTATCTCCTTTATTCTTAATAGATAAAATAAAAGATATAATACAATTAGCAGTAAATCCATTTGGAAGAAGTAGATGGGCACTAACAGTAGCAGAAAGTATGCAACCTTATTTTGTTGATTGGATTTCTAATATAGGAAAATTCTTTGTTTATATCTTTATATTCGGATCAATTTTGTTATTTTATGAAACTGTAAAGAAATTAAAATACAAATATTATTTAACAATTGCATACACAATTTTCATTTTTGCATTTATAATGAGCAGATATTCAAATAGTTCTTTATTAAATGGAACAAATACAATATCAATAATTCTTTACTTAGGATCATTATTAGTATTTAGTTTACTAATTATTTATCTTTATATTAAATCATTCTATAAAGACAAAGAAGAATACAATAAATTTGTTGCTATAGATAAAGTCCATTTATTTATGATTGTATGGTTTCTATTTATGGTTGTTGCAGCTAGAGGTGCTATAAGAGTTTTATATATCTTTGCACCTGTTATTGTTATATTATCTTCTTTCCTTATTGTTAGATCATTAGATTATTCATTATTACTAAAAAAGTTTTATTTAAAAATAATTGGAGTACTAATAATCATTCTTATTCTTTTTATACCAAATATTCAAGGAAATATATATGCTTATACAGTATCTACAGTAAATCAGGCAAAATTCACAGGTCCATTATACCACCAACAATGGCAATTAACAGGACAATGGATTAGAGAAAATACTCCAGAAGATGCTGTATTTGCTCATTGGTGGGACTATGGTTATTGGGTCCAAGGAGGAGGTAAAAGAGCGACAATAACAGATGGAGGAAATGCAGTAGGTGCATTAAATTATTTTATGGGTAGATATGTTCTAATGGGGAACACAGAAGAAGAAGCTCTAAGATTTTTAAAGGCTAGAAACGCAACTCATCTATTAATTGTATCTGATGAAATAGGTAAATATCCAGCATTTTCAGCAATAGGCTCAGATGAAAATTATGACAGATTTTCATGGTTATCTACTTTTGCGCTTGATCCTGCAAATACACAAGAAACTAGAGATAATATAGTTTTAATATACACTGGTAGTTATCCATTTGACGATGATTTTGTTTATAATGGAAAATTATTTCCAAGAAGATCCTCAGGAGTAGGTGCTATATTATTACCAATAGCTAAAAAAGACAATAGTACGCAATTAGATCTTAATAATCTTGAAATTAGACAGCCAACTGCAGTTGTTATCTATAATGGCCAACAAACTAACATTCCATTAGAATGTATATTTATAAAAGATAAAGAAATAGTTTTTAATGAAAAAGGAGTTTCAGGATGTCTTAGACTGATTCCAACTATAGATAGAAATGGTCAAACAAATCCAATTGGAGCAGGAATCTATGTTTCTCCAGATGTAAGAAAAACATTATTCACAAAGCTTTATCTTTATGGCTTAGAATCTCAATACTTTAAAGTTGCATATGATGACAGTTCTAGAATGCCTTTATCTGTATTTGATGGAAATTTAATAGGTCCAATGAAGATATGGGAAATAAGTTATCCTGAAAAACTAGATATCCCAGAATTTAAGTATTATATTGAAGATAGGCTTCCAGATCCGAATGTAACTAAAGTAAACCTAGATTTTTACTAAATTGATAGCTTTTTAAATTTTTTAGTTATCTAAATATTATGATAAGAAAGATTAGAGATATTTCTAGAAAATATGCATTATGGGTAGATTATATATTCTATTTAATATTTAGTCCATTTAAATTTAAGAAATTTCCAATTAATATAAAGAAAATTCTAGTTGTTGAAGATCTTTCTATAGGAGATATATTAGTTGTAGTGCCTACATTAAGAGCATTAAAGGCAAAATTTGGTGCTCAAATTGACATAAAAGTAAGTCCAAATATGAAAGAAGTAGCAGAATCCCTTCCTTATGTAAATAAAATAATTACAAATTTTGACATAGATAAAGATTATGATCTGGGAATTATTCTTCACTCAGGATCATTTAAAAACAGCTATAATTTACTAAGAAATAAAGTAAAATATAGAATTGGTTGTACAAAAGTTGGAGTTTTAACACCAAAAGGTTTTTTCTTAAATAAAAAAATCATGCCTAATACCAAAGAACAACATAAAATAGAAGATAACTTAGATGTAATAAGGCCTATTAAGGTAGATACACAAAATAAATCACTTGAAATAATTACTGATAAAGAAATAGATAAAAAAATAATCTCGTTATTTAAGCAAAACAAATTAAATAAATTTAAAGTTGTTATTCACCCAGGTGCTAATTACAAGTCGCATGAATGGGTTCCAGAAAGATATATTAAAGTAATACAATTTTTAATAGATAATTACGACGCAAGCATAATAATTACAGGAAGTAACAAAGATAAAAATATTTTAGAATATATTTTGAAGCAATTTAATAATCCAATATTAGATTTATGTGGAAAAACAAACATTAAAGAATTTTTCTCAATAATAAAAAATTCTGATTTAGTAATTAGTGTAGATACAAGTGCTATGCATATAGCAGCAGCTTTTAACAAACCAATTATAGCCATATTTGGAGATGGTTATCCAAAAATGTGGTATCCATACACAGAAAATAAAGTTATTTTATTCAAAGATTATTCAACTAAAAATATTTATGAGGAAGATGTTATTGAGGCAATACAAAAATTAATAAAAAAATGAGAATATTATATATAACCCCATATTTCTATCCTGTAAAGGGTGGAGCTGAAAATGTTCTTTTCCATATAGCTAAAGAACTAGTTAAAAAAGGGCACGAAGTTAAAGTACTAACATCTGACTTAGATAGGGATAAAAGAATACAAAAAAAAGTTGAAACCATTGAAGGAATAAAAATAAAAAGATTAAAAACTTATTTTAAATTAGGTAATTTTGTTGCCTTCTTTCCTTCAGTTTTTAAAGAAGCACTAAATGAAGATTTTGATATAGTCCATATTCATGGTTATAGACACCCACATAATCTACTAGTCTTCTTAATAAAAAAACCAAAATTAATTACAGCACACTGGCCAGAATATCCTATAAAAATAAGGGGACTTATCTTAGGAATTGCAGCAGAATTATTTGATTTAATCCTAGGAAGAGCAATACTAAATTCTTGTAAGTTTGTATGTGCAGATACAGTTCCAGAAGCAAAATGGTATCAAAAAAAATTCAATTTAAGTTATAATAAAATAGCTTTAGTCCCACTAGCGATTCCTAATGAGTATTTAAAAATTAGAAATCCAAGTATATTTAGAAAAAAATTAGAAATTAGAAATAACGAAATAATTGTATCCTCACTTTCAAGATTACATAAAAGTAAAGGATTAGACTTATTAATAAAAGCAGCTAAATACTTTCCAGATGTTAAATTTATTATTGCTGGAGCTAATGCAGGTTATGAAAAAGAACTTTTTAACTTAATCTCAAAATTAAAACTAAATAATGTAACAATAATACAAAATTTAAATGATGAAGAAAAATTACAACTCTTAAGTTCCTCAGATATTTTTGTGCACCCTAGTTATTATGATGCTTTTGGCATATCTATACTAGAAGCATTCTCTCAAAATAATGCAATAATTGCCTCACATACAGGAGGAGTACCTTGGGTTGTAGGAAATTCAGGATTTACATTTAAAGTAGGAAGTGTAAAAGATCTTAAATCTAAACTTGAAATTCTTATTAATAACAAAAGACTTAGATTAAATCTTGCAGAGAAAGGAAGAAAACGAGTAAAAAATTTTATTTGGGGCAAAGCAGTTGAAAATCAGGAAATCCTTTACAAGAAATCTATTAAATAAATTTATCCGGAAGCATGATCTACCTTGATATCTTTAAATCCTAATCCGGTGGTCTCGGCAATATGATTCTTAATGTTAACTCTTTGCTTATTTAACTCACGTATTGCTATAGCCCTTCTACCAACTTCCTCAAGACCAAGTTTACCTTCTTTTCCACTTCTTATATCAAATTCCAAGTCCCAAATACCTTTATTAACACTATAAAGATCACTAAACCAATTAGGTTTAATTTCAACGCCACTCTTTTGATATTCATTTAGAGCAAAAGTGTAAGAATCATACTCTTTTTTTAATGATTCATCCCCTAGCCTCTCTATTTTCAATTTTAATATAGACAACCGATCTATGATGTCTGATAAAGGCACCTTAACAAACTTATCTGGAGCATGAATAAATCTTCCAAAAGTAAATATGCCTTGAACTCTATTTAAAGACACTAAGCCAGGAATTAAATCATCCTCAATACTAGATGTCTTTTCATGAAAATAATCAAAAATTTCGTAATTAAAAAGGTAAACACCAGCATTAATTATATTAGATCCTGTTACTAAACCTCTTCTAAAGTCTACAATTATCCTTCCATCTAAGACCACATTTGTAGCATTAGGAGATTCAGTTGATGTAATCAGCCCAACAGTTGCTAAATAATCATCCCTGATATGTTCTTTTAACATATTTTTTAAGTTAAAGTTATTAAAAGTATCTGCATTCATCACTAAAAAGGTGTTTTTAAGTTGGTCTTTCACTAATAATAAGGCCAACGCTGTGCCTTTACTGTCTTTTTCATCAATTAATTGTAATTTAGAGCTGTTTTGTATATTAGCAGTTGACTCAATTAAAGAATCATTTAATTTAGTCACTAGATACACTTCATTAATACCATTTGAAGTAAGAAATTTTAAATTATGCTCAATTAAAGTCATATCTCCAAATTTTTGGAATAAAAATTTTTGGTGTTGCTCTTTTATAAGTAAAACTGCTTGGGACAAAGGAGAATATTTGACAGCTTTATTTAAAAGCATGCCTATAGCATGAGATCTTGACGAAATATTCTCTTTTTCCATAAAATTATCTATACAATCTAATAAATATTGGTCCATAGATATAGCTATTTTCACCTTTTTCATTTTAATAATTATTAAAGTATTAACTTATAACAATTTCTATTATTTAAAAACAAATTTTAACTATATAAAAACAACAAAAGATTTATAAATTATAAGGTAGGAATTATTCATACCAACAGAAGTTAACCATGAAAACACTATTTATATATTGGAAACACCCAATAGAGCCTTTAGGTATTATGTATTTATCTGCAGCCCTTAAAGAAGCAGGACACAAAACCAAACTAGTTGCAATTGGTAAAGATAACATAGAAGAAGTAGTAATGTCATTTAAACCAGATATTATTGCTGCCAGTATTATGACTGGGAGCCAAGGAGAATTCATTAATCTAATTAATTCATTAAAAAAAAAGCATGATTTCTTTGCAGTAATGGGGGGTATACATCCTACTTTCTATCCAGATGAAATAAAAGCAGAAGGTCTAGACTGTGTTATTCTTGGGGAAGCAGAAGAAGCATTAGTTGAATTAGCTAATAGCATTGAAAATAAAGAAAACCTCACAAAAATACCAAATATTTGGGTAAAAATAAAAGGCAAAGTATTCAAAAATGAGAAAAGGCCTCTTGAACAACATTTAGACAAATTACCTTTTGCTGATAGAGAAATTGTTTATGAACATGAATATTGGAAAAGTCAACCAATAAGACATTTTATAGCAGGAAGAGGTTGTCCATACAAATGCACATATTGTTTTAATCACGCGATGGTAAAAGAATATAAAGGAAATGGTAATTGGGTGAGATGGAGATCTGTTGATAAAGTAATTGAAGAAATTAAAGACGTACTAGAAAAATATGGTGGGGAAATGGTTTACTTTCAAGATGATACTTTTATATTAAATAGACAATGGCTGAATGAATTTTGCGAAAAATATCCAAAATCCATTAATAAACCGTTTCATTGTCATATAAGAGCCAATTTAGTAGATGAAGATATGGCAAAAAACCTTGGAAAAGCAGGTTGTTACTCAGTACATATGGCAATAGAAGCAGGCAATGATCATATTAGAAATGACATATTAAAGAGAGAAATGTCAGATGAACAAATATTAAATGCTGCAAAATTCTTAAGAAAATATCAAATAAGAATTATGATGCAAAACATGATAGGATTGCCAACAGGTTCATTCAAAAATGATTTAGAAACCCTAAAAATAAATATGAAATGCAAGCCTACGTATGCATGGTGTTCAATATTCCAACCATATCCAGGACTAGAATTAACAGAATTTGCAGCAGGAAAAAAATTATTAGAAGGAGACTATAAAGATATTACAACAAAATTCTTTGAAACAACAATTTTGAAAACTTACGATAAAAAGAAAGTATCAAACCTCCAAAAATGGTTTGCAATATGCGTTGATTTCCCCTTGATATATTATACAGGATTACTTCACTTGTTTGTAAATATGCCACGAAACAACTATACTCAAAAATTCTTTAACTGGGCATATGAAAAACATAGAAGTTGGAGAGATAATCACTTGTATGGCCTAAAACTAAACTAGTAGTTTTATAAATTTTACCTCTATTAAATAACTATGATATCTATTATAATTACTTCTTATAAAGAGCCCCACACAGTAGGAAGGGCAATTGAAGCTATTATAAATCAAAACATTAAAGAAAAATATGAATTGATTTGTGCATCTCCAGATGAAGAAACAGCAAAAGTTGTTAAGACATACTCAAAATTAGATAGTAGAATTAAGTATTTTAAAGATCCTGGCAAAGGAAAAATGTTAGCACTCAACTTGCTTTTTAAAAAAATAAAAAGCGATATTATCATTTTAACTGACGGTGACGTTTATCTATCTAATAATAGCGTTAGTGAAATAATTAAAGCATTTAGTAATAAAAGCGTTGGCTGTGTTGCAGGCAGGCCAGTTTCAATTGACAATAAAAAACAACTACTAGGATATTGGAGCCATTTGCTTACTCATGGTGCTCATTTAGCAAGATTAAAGAGGCATAAAAACTCCCAGTATTTCACTTGTTCTGGATATCTTTTTGGATTTAGAAATGGGCTAATTAAAGAATTTCCAAGAAGTGTACCAGAAGACGCTGTAATACCATATATAGTACTTAAGAAAGGATACAAATTGTCATACGCCCAAGAAGCAAAGGTCTTTGTAAGTTATCCAAAAAACATAATAGATTGGATTAAACAAAAGAAGAGAATTAATAAGGCATATCACAATATCTATAGCATGATTATAGAAGGTGATAAAATTCCAAAAATGAAATCTATGAGAAATGAAATTATAGAAGGCACTATTATTGCTTTAAGTTATCCAAAAAACATAAGAGAATTTTTTTACACTTTAGCTTTATTTCCATTTAGACTTTTCGTGTGGTCCCAGTCTTTTTTTGATCATTATATTATTAGCAAAAAACACACAGATGCTTGGGACCAAATAAAAAGCACCAAAACCTGATAACAGCAAAAGAAAAATTTGTTTATATATATTTTAAATAGAAATAATGGAAAATTCTGAAGAAACAAACATACTTGAGAAGTACATAGATAATGTAGGGACAATTTTACAAGAATTAAAAAAATACAATAACGAAGTAAATCAAGCATCTGACAAAATAATACATGCCTTAGAGAAAGGCAACAAGGTATTTATTTGTGGTAATGGGGGGAGCAATTGTGACACGCAACACATATCAGCAGAACTTACAGGTAGATTTCTAGATGGTAGAGAAAGAAAAGGACTAGCTGCAATTGCCCTACCAACTTCTCTAGCAGCAGTTACAGCCATAGCAAATGATTATGGTTATGAATTTGTTTTTGAAAGAGAACTTCAATCTCTCTCCAATCCAGGAGATATTTTAATTGGTATATCAACAAGCGGAAATTCTACAAATGTCCTTAATGCAATAAAATATGCTAAAAATAATAACATATATGTAATAAGTATCTTAGGTAAAACTGGGGGTAAAATAAAAGGACTTTCAGATATAGAATTTGTTGTTCCATCAAAAGAAACAGGTGTTATTCAAATAGTACACTCAATTATATATCATGCTATATGCGATAAAATAGATGAATATTTCGTTAATAAAAATCAACCTAAGCAATAGATTTATAAGTATTTTTCTAACAACTATTATCGAAGATAAGAATGAAAACCACAATTGAAATAGTAAAGGATTTTGCTCATAAAAAAATAATGGTTATTGGAGATCTGATGTTAGATAGATATTTATTTGGAGAAGTTTCAAGAATATCCCCAGAAGCACCAATACAAATATTAAACGCACAATATAAGAAATATGCTCCTGGTGGTGCTGCTAATTGTGCAGTAAACGCGTCAGCGCTTGGTGCAAAAACATCTATTTATGGAATTACTGGCGATGACCCAAATGGAAGAAAATTAGAATTATTGCTAAAAAAACATAATATAGATACAAGTAATATAATATTTACTAAGAAATGCAAAACTATTGTTAAAGAAAGAATTGTATCTAATAATCAACAACTATTAAGAATAGACTTTGAGGAACTTAATAGCTATAAGGGCATATCAAAAGATAAATTAATATTTGACATAAAAAAAGACATAAAAAAATTTGATGCTATCCTTGTCTCAGATTATGCAAAAGGTCTAATAAATGTTGAAATTATGGAAACAATAAAAAACTCAAAAAAAGAATTTACTCCAATTATAGTAGACCCAAGACCTAAAAATAAAGAATTATTTAAAAACGTTACTCTTATAAAACCAAATTTAAAAGAAGCTATGGAAATGTCTCCAAATAATAAATCTGTATATGATATAGGAATATTTTTGGCAAAAGAACTAAATTCAAATGTTTTAATTAGCAGAGGATCTGAAGGGATGTCCCTATTCTCAAAAGATTTAACTTATAAAGATATTCCAACTGAAGCAAAAGAAGTAAGAGATGTTTCTGGAGCAGGAGACACAGTAACTTCAACACTTGCATTAGCAATATGTGCAGGAGCTACACTAAATCAAGCTGCTATACTGGCAAACCAAGCCGCAAGTATAGTAGTATCAAAATTCGGAACTGCAACAGTAACTCAAAAAGAATTATTAAGTTTAATTTCAACAGAAAATAAGAAAGTAAAAGACTTAAATCAATTAAAAGAAATTATTAAAGACTATAAAAAAAGACATAAAAAAATCGTATTTACAAATGGTTGTTTTGATATATTACATCCAGGACATACAAAATTTTTATCAGAATCTAAGAAATTAGGAGACATCTTAGTAGTAGCCTTAAACAGTGATGAATCCGTTAGAAAATTAAAAGGAACTGGTAGACCAGTAATTTCAGAAAAAGAAAGAGCTGAAGTAATATCTTCACTTGAATCAGTTGATTATGTAACTATATTTAAAGAAACTGAACCTTATAAAGTGATATCAGCCCTAAAACCAGACATTTACACAAAAGGAAAAGTATATTCTATGTCAGAACTTCCTAAAAATGAACTTAAGTCAATAAAAAGTACAAATTGCAAAGTAGTATTTATTCCAAAAAAAGAAAATTTTTCTACAACAAATATTTTACAAAAAGTAAATAATTCAAAAAATGGAATCTGAAGACCAAAATGAAAAACAAAACACGAATGATATAACTACAAAGGAAACTAAAGTCGTAAGTAACAATAAAGGATATTTAGCATTATATATAATTATTGCAATATTGATTTTTGCATTTATTCTAAGAACATATTACTTCATAGAAACAAAAGATCAATTAGTATGGTGGGATGAAGCAGAATATCTTGTAAAGGCAAAGTCAATTGCCCTAGGTACATCAGATCAAGGTTGGAATCCATTAAGAGAATTATTCATGTCATTTTTTTGGGCATTTTTTTATAAATTAGGTGCAACAGAAACTATAATTAGAATAAGTTCATTAATTATATCAATCTTGTCAATATTTCTAACTTATTTAGTAGGAAAAGAAATATTTAACAAATACGTCGGATTAATTGCAGCATTTATTATGGCAATTTTAAACCAGCATATATTTTTTAGTCTCAGAATGTTGATAGATATTCCTGCTTCTGTATTTTGGTTATCATCAATCTACTTCTTCTGGAAAGGTTATGTAAAAGAGAATAAACCAAAATACTTAATTTTATCAGGAGTATTTTTAGCAATTGGTTTTCTTGCTCATTATTCACTTTTATTCCTATTTATTGCTTATGCATTATTTATATTAATCACTAAAAATATTAAATTTGTAAAAGACAAAAATATTTGGCTAACATTAGTAACAATAATAATTCTAGTGAGTCCATATATAATATGGTCATTAATAAAATATAAAACCCCCCTTCCAAGATATGCTGCAGCATTTGTAAGCGCAGAAACATCAAAATTTACACTTTCTGCATGGGATGTATACATTAAATATCTACCACTACATCTTGATATTTTATTATTGCTTATTTTTATAGTAGGTTTAATCTTAATATTAATAAACGTATTATTAAGTCTTGATTTTATAATAAAAGGAAAAGAAAACTCAACATATAAATATTTATATACTTTACTATGGATTATTGTTCCATTTTTTATTTATACTTATGCAAGTATTGAAGGTGGAGGATATGCAGAACCAAGGTATTTAATATTAATGCTACCGCAAATAAGTATAATTGCTGCACTAGGACTAGAAAAACTTTATAATTTAATAAAATCAAAAAACAAACTAATTGCTATAGCGGCAGTTTTATTAATATTAATATTTTCAATATTTATACAAATTAGAGCTGCAGATTCATTAATCAAGAGTAAATTAGGACTACAGCTTCAAGAATTTAAAAATGCTGCTTTTTATGTTAAAGAAAACACAAATAAAAAAGACACCGTAATCATAAATAGCATGCAAATGGAATTATCTTATTACTCAGAAAGAAGAATACTAGGCTTTGGATTAAATGAAACTACCCTTTTATCTTCGATTAAAAATCAAAATGCTAAATATATCTTGCTAAATGCCCTATATCCATCAGAGCAATGGATGTACGAATTTCCATCAAAACATCAAGATATATTAGAACTAGAACAAGCATATTTTGCAGATAAAGAAAAAACACAGCCCATTGCAGCAATATACAAAATAAAATCTACGAATCCTTAATTACTGACTTTAAAGAATTTACAACCTTCATAATATCTATAAACTTTAAACAGTTATAATGCTCAAATCTACATTCTAATTTATTACCAACCATGTAACATGGTCTACAAAACAATGGTAAGTACACTACAATATTTTTGTTTCCAGTAGGAGCAGTTCTAATAGGATCATTAGGACCCTCTATAACTACAGTAGGAACGTTAACAGCTGAAGCTATATTCATTAATCCAGTATCATTAGTCAAAAATGCATCACATTTAGATATTATAGCAGCTGTATCTAATGTATTGGCTTCATTAACAATATAAGAATTATTTACTCTATTTTTTATGTAATCCTTTAACTCTTTTTCATTTGACCCGCCAAATAAAAGAAATTTGCCTTTCATATCTTTAGATAACAAATTAGCAGTTTCTACAAAATTATCTTTATTCCATCTCTTATTTATCATTCCAGCTTGCTCACTAGATCCAGCATGTATCCCGATTATCTTATCATTCTTAGATATTTTATTAATTCTAAAGAATTCATTTGCATAATCCATATTTTCAGGTGCTAAACATAAATCTAATTTCTTATCAAACTTATTTTCTTTTATGCCAATTAAAGAGATTAATCTTAAATTCTCATCAATCTCATGGACATTTCTGTCTAATGGTATTCTTTTTGTAAATAAAAAACTAATTTTACTACCGCAAAGGAAACTTACCCCAGTGTAATAATAATTATTAGCTGGATAAGGCATAACAGAGATATCATATTTATTTCTCCTTAATTTTAATACAAATAAAAATGATTTAATATATCCATTTTTCTGGAATTCCCATAAAATTAATTTATCTATATTAGGGTTATCCTTCAATATTTCCATTACAGATTTATACATAACTAAAACAGTAATTCTGCATTAGGAAATGATTTTCTAATAGCTCTTAAAGTAGGAGTAAATAATAAAGCATTTCCTAATCCTGGTAACAAATGTATTAATATTTTCATTTTCTAAAAAAATTATCGTGAATTTTATCATATGCTTTAACAACAAATATAAATCTAGAATAAATTAACCTTAATCTTATCATAGATAAAAACATTTGCCATGATGTCTTTGCAACTTTTAATTTAGATCCTTCTTGATCATACCATGTAGTAGGAATCTCAATAACCTTAAAATCTTTTTTCCTTAACAAATATAATAGATCAACATCAAATCCCCATTGAGTTATACCTAAATCGTTTACAACAGATTTAACTGCTTTATTAGAAAATAATTTAGCGCCACATTGAGTGTCTCTAATATTAATTCCAAATAAAATTCTTATAAGTAAATTAAAAGCTCTACTAGCAACTCTTCTTTGTAAGGGTTGTTTTCTATTGATTATAGCTCCATTAATCCATCTTGATGCAACAATTCCATCAAAATTCTTCAATTTAACAATTAAATCATAATAAGCATCAGGCACAGTAGCCATATCAGCATCAACAAATCCTATCAAATCTCCATTAACTCTCTTAAAACCTTCTATAATTGCACCACCCTTACCAATTTTTCCAGAGACATTTACATATTTAATTTGTTTATATTGTCTAGATATTTTATCTACAACACCTATTGTGTTATCATTACTTCCATTTATAACTACAAATATTTCAAAGTCTTTACTATAGATTCTATTAAAATAGTCATAATAACTAATAAGTGTATTTTCTATTCTCTTTTCTTCATTATAAGCTGGTATTACTATTGAAAGTTTCATTTTTGTTGCTCAACATTGTATAGATAAACATTAAAATAAATAATGCCAATGATAAATAAAATAAGACATTTACAACTTGACTTATTGATTGATGATAAATATAAAGTAATACAATTTCAATTATATTAAACAATAACAAAATATAAATAAATGATTTTTTACGTAAGGACAAATTATAAAATATTAAAACGTAAATTAATGATAGTAAACTCATAAAAACTGCAAATTTTCCAAGTAAAGGAACAATATTCAAATATTCTTTACCGAATAATAAGTTTACTGTAAAACCTGGGAAAAAATAATAAAACAAAACAGAAACAAAGCAAAATAAGAATACTATTAATAAAGACTTAAGTAATATATTTCTAGTTCCAATCTTTTTAGAATTAAGTTCAATTACCTTAGGGAACATAACATAAACAATAGAAATAGATCCAAAATACACTACTTTTCCTAACATTGCCAGCGCAGCATAATATCCGGCTTCAATATTATTAAAGAAATGTTTAACTAAAAAGATGTCTAAACTAAACATCAAAGTAATACTCATCATAGCAATCAATACAGGTATTGAATAATCAAATATATCCCTAGTTTTATACATCTTTTCACCCTTCCCAATATACAATCTTAATGTAATCAAAGTCAACAAGAAAGGAATTAAATATGATAGTATAATAGCAAACATAGCCCCTTTAACAGCAAATCCTATTAATACTAAAACTAATCCGAAAGTTAGCTTAACAAATCCTTGTATTATCATACTATATCCTAAAGATTTAAAAAATTGTAGACCTTGCATTATTCCCCATGTAACTGCTAATAATAGGGAAACAATAAACAAAAATCCAGATAATACAATTAAACTAATTTCATCTATTTTGAGAAAGTTAGCAATAAACTTAGAAAACAAAATATAAATTATAAAAATTATAAGACTATAAATAAAAATTTTCTTTAAAGAAGAAGTCAAAAGACGTTTTATCGCTTCCCTATTATTATTAGCTATTAATTGTGATGTAAAATTTGCAATTGTAGTTTGTATTGTATTAAATGGCACATTAATAATATATAATATTGTTAACAAAGCCCCTAATACACCATAAGAAGCAGGTCCTAAAATTCTACCAACAAAGAAATGAAAAAAATAGCCAGCAGCATTAGTAATTAAAGAACAAACAAAAATAAAAATACTATATTTATAAAAATTATCCTTACTTTTTTCCTTTATATTATTCATAAATTTCATAAATTAGAAAAACCATATTAAACTTGCGAAAATTACCTCTATTATAATCATAAAATAGGTTATTTGCTTTTCTGTATACTTCCCAGTTCTACTAAATATATGGGGTAAAGAATATATTTTAGAATAGAAAGATTGAATCTTTCCATTTTTATAATATCCATAGCTATTAGCATTAAACTTAGCCCTAAACTTTAAGAAAAACTCAATAATAAATGGAATAGAAATAAACAAAGCCACTTTCTCCATATTCCCTAATATAGCTATAGAAGCAATTATAGCACCTAATAAATATGTAAGAGAATCTCCAGGAAGTATTTTTGCAGGAACTTTATTAAATATAAAAAATGCTAATAAAGCCATAAATGTTACTAATGCTATAACCGCAGCTATATAACTTCCATGAGTATAAGCATACAGTCCTAAACTTAAAGTATAAATTAAGCCCATTCCAGCTTCCATACCATTAAAACCAGCTAATATATTTACCATATTAGCAGCTACAACAATTCCAATAGGGATAAATATCAAAGGATAAATAATACCTAAGTCAATAACCTCAAAAAAAGGAAGTTTTATCTTAGTAAACCCAACATTTATAACAGCTAATGGAATTGCAGCAGGAATAGTTAATAAAGGCTTTTGCCATTGTTTTAGACCACTAGAACTAGAGCTATTTCTATGTATAATAGAATCATCAACAAATCCTATAAAGGTTATTAATAAAATAGTTGTAATCGCCCCAAACAAACCAAGTGACATAGAATTATTATTATAAATAAAAGTTTGAACAAAAATAAAAAACATTAAACCCATAAAAATTCCTGCCATTACAGCTAATCCACCAGAAACAGGAATTAATGGCTTATCTTCTTTATTCATATCAGGAACAGTCATTCCTATTCTTCTTAGATATCTAATTAACCATTTTATACAAAGATATGTAGTAATAAACCCTAAAACTCCAGAAAGAAAAATCTCTATTAGCATATAATTTTTTTCACAAGAAACCTTAAAAATCTTTCTAAATAAGTAGGTAAAGGTCTACTTTAATCTTATTAGTTATAGTATATAATAAGTTTTATAATGATTTCTATATGAAGTACTATTTACAGAAGAAGAATCAAAAAAATTAATAGAAACTACTTAAATTTAGGTATCATTGTCTTGATAAGCATCAAATCATCTTTACTAACTGATTTAAACAATAACAAGAATACAAAATAAATAATTAAGCTAATTATACCTATTAATCCTAAAGATATCCATGCAACATCTATCTTCAGAAAATCCTTTAACAAAAATCCAACAAAAAAAGCAATTAATGCTGCAGATAATGCTCTTAATAACACATTACTAAATGGATGCATTTTTGTACATAAATATGTCTTTATAGTTAATGTAATATACCAAACAACAAAAGTAACAACTGCTGCAATTGCAGCACCCATCATACCATATTTAGGAATTAAAGTTAAATTCAAAACAACATTTAATATTGTAACGAAAATACTATTAAATAAAATAAATTTAGTTTGTTTTATACTTTGAAGAACTCCACTTGGTTGCTGTAATAGAGAATAAATAAAATATCCAAAACTTAAAACAATTAAAACTAAATATGCTTGCATATAATCAGGTCCAAATAAAACAAGCAATACTTCCTTCGGAAACAAAATTAATATTAACAAAACTGGAAGATTCAAAAAGAAAATCCATTTACTTGTAGTTTTATATATTCTAGCAACTTCATCTTTACTTTCTTTTGCATAAAGTTCAGTAATTATAGGAACAAAAAGAAAAGTTATAGTAGTAGATGCAATTAAAAGCAAACCTGCCATCGGAAGTGCAGCATTATACAATCCAACTTCAGAAGCACTCTTAAAAATACCTATAAATATATTATCACCCCAGCTTTGTACCATACCTATTATTGAAACAAATGTTAATGGCCATGTATAAGCTGCAAGTTCCTTAAAATTCTTAATAGCTTTAATATTACTTTTAAAGATTGGAAAAACTTTTTTTTGTACTAAATAAATAAAAATTATTGCGCTTGATGCTAAAGCTATTACATATCCATAAACAGCTCCAAGTAATCCTAAACCTAGTAAAAATAAAATTAAAGTTACAATAAACTGAATTCCTGACTCAGAAACGTTTCTAACAAAAATGTTATATTTAACTCTCTGAAACGCTTGCGTAACACTCTCTAGATTACTAACTACCACAACAATAGGTATAAGTAAAGAAAAAATCCTTAAAATAGGAATTAATGCCTCGTTATGGAATATCCCATTAGCAATATTACTAGAAAATATAAATAATATTACCATTAACAAAATTCCTAAAGGTAAAGTAATCTTTAAACTAGACAAAATTGTTCCTTTAATTCTTGCTGAATCATTTTTTCCTTTATAAAAAGAAACAAATCTTAGGACTCCAGATGGAAATCCTAATAATGCTACAGCAGTAAAAAATCCCACAACAGCAAATCCCAAATTTAATAATCCATAAGAATCAGGCCCTAAATATCTTGCTACAATTAATCTATAAAGATAGTTGAATATCTTAGATAAAATCATACCGGCTAAAACAATCATAGAACCTTTTGCAATTTTTTCTAATTCTTTGTCAACCATGTGTCTAACTGCCAAATAAACTTTATATAAAACTTTTCTTTAATTAATAACTACTTTCTATAATCTGTTAATCTACTATAATATTCCAAGCAATGTTCTGTTTCTTTAGAAAGATTCATTTTATCTCTTTTTATACCAATTATAAAAATGTTATCTGCAAAGTTCCCAATATTAAAGGGAAAATATAAACTAAACTCCCATTTTATTAGCCTATTGGGAGATAAACTTATAACTTTTGTATCCTCATCTTTAATATTAAACCCACATTCTGAAACAATCTTTTTAAGTAACTTAACATTAAAATCTTTTAAATGTGAGGAATAAGCATTTGCACAATTAGAAGGAAGCTTTCCGAAGATCATATATATTCTACTTTTAATTCCACAAATATTAGGAGTAGTCAAAACAAATATACCATTATCTTTTAAAACTCTATGACATTCCACAACAAAAAATATAGGATTAGTCATATGCTCTATTATTTCTCCAGCAATTACAACATCATAAGAATTATCTTTTTGAGGGATTCCATTTTCCAAGTTAGCGATTATATCACTCCCCCTATCAAAGAAATCAATATCTACAACTTTATTATTTCTAGCTTCAATCTTAGCTTTTTCTTCTTTTGCAATTCCACCTAAATTCAATACTTTTTTCCCAGTTCCAATTCTATTAATTATCCAATCCCACCTATATCTATGAAATTTTTCCATTTTTAATAACTAAAAGATAATTTTTATAAAAGTTTGCTTATTAATTCTCAATATATGCTATAACAATAGCATTAGCATATCCAAAGGGACTTCCAAATTTAACATCCTTAACACCATCATAGTTTGCTTCAACCCATTTATTATCTATAGAGACTCTTTTCATAAATAACAACTTAGAAAAATGCAGTTTATTTTCTGTCAATTTTTCATCTAAATAATTATTATATCCAACTGGAAAAGTAGCAATAAATTTCCCATTGACATTTAATAATTTCTTAATATTATTAAGAGCCCTAATAATCTTCTCTTTATCTTTAACCTCTTCATCATAACCTATATGCTCAATTGTGCTTATACTAACAATTAAATCATATTTTTTATCACTTTTAAAATCAACAATATCTTCATTAATTATTCCTTGAGCTTTTTCATATTTATCAACTACATCATGATCAAAATCAAAATAATGTGAAATAACATGCCCTACTTCTAATATCCTTTTACCTTTACTTTTTTCAACTTCTCCCAAAATTATAGGAAGTTCTACAGTTCTTTCATTTTTCCATGTAGTATTATAACTATGATATAAATACCTATATTCATTTCCTTGAAACTTAAAGGATTTTTTAGGCATAAAAAATCTAAAATAATAATATTTTACTTCATTTTTAAAAACTTTAATAGAAGACTTGAATAAATAACCAATACCTTTCTCTTTTAAAACTATCTTGCCTAAATA
>JAGVZF010000047.1 GCA_018302785.1 Candidatus Woesearchaeota archaeon
TGGGGTACTCGTTGAAAAATGTATGCGGATATATCATTAAATAAAATCATGCAAATTCTAAGCTTAACAATAATTTTAAGTTTAAGCGTGATACTAACTTTAAACCTAGAAATAGGATATGTAAGTAACGCTAATTTATTTAGTTCACTCATAAAAAATAATTATGAATATTTAAAATATAAAAGTGATATTTCTAATGGTGGAAACGCATTTCTAGTTACTGGTTTATTTTCAATATTTAAGAATGATGTTGGAGAGGATAGTTCAACTGAGACCGCAAATCTAGTTCCCGTATTATTATACCATGGTATTTTAGATAAATCTGATGGAGAAAATGTTCTATTAAAAGATTTTAAAGAACAAATGTTTGCGCTGAAAAGAAATGGATGGAACACAATAACCCTTGAAGAATTGCATGGATTTATAAATGAAGGGAAAAAGCTACCTGATAAATCATTTTTATTAACGTTTGATGATGGGAGAAAGGATAGTTATTATCCAGTAGACCCAATACTAAAGGCTTTAGATTATAATGCAGTCATATTTGTGATTACAAAATACTCTTTAACACAGTCAAGCAAGTATTATCTAGACAAAAATGAATTAAAAGAAATGTTAAAAAGTGGTAGATGGGAAATTCAGTCGCATACAAAAGAAGGGCATACTTTTTATGTAATAGATCAAACTGGAACAAAAGGTCATTTCTATAGCGACAGGTTATGGTTGTCAGATAGGAATAGACTAGAAACTGAGGAAGAGTTTACATCTAGAATAACCAAAGACTTTCAAGAATCAAAAAGTGAATTGGAAAAATACTTAGATACTAAGGTAATTAGTTTTGCTTACCCTTTTGGAGATTATGGTCAGAATTCAGTTAATTACTCAAACGCAACTAAAGTGGTATTGAAAACTATTGCGCCCATATACCAAATGACATTTTACCAAGCTTGGGGGGAATATTCCCAAAACTCACCCAATAATAAAATCCTTGTAAAAAGAATAGAAGTTGATAAGGATTGGAACGCTCAAAAATTATTAGAAGTAATTAATTCAGGCAGAGAAAAAGACATCACATATACAGATAATTTTGAACAGGATAGTGGATGGGTTACAAGGTGGGGCGAAACTTTAATAGATAATAATAAATTACAAATTAAATCAACAGAATTTTCTAGTGGAGCACTTGTCTTCTTAGATGGTACTCAACATTGGACAAATTATCAGTTTAATGCCGAGGTGCATGCAATTAAGGGTGAATCAATCACACTAGTTGCAAATTATAAAGACGAATTAAACTATGACTCGTGTGTGTTCTCTACAAAATATGTTAAAATTGAGCAAATTATAAATGGCACTAAGAAAATTCTAGTTCTGAGAAAAGGAGCTTCTACTTTTATAGGTGCAGTTAAATCCAAACCACCATATACAGTTAAAAGTTCTGGTGGTATCGGTTTTAAGATTTGGGATCCAATATTAAATAATAGTGAAATAGAGATTAAGAATATATCTGTAGAGCCAATTACTCTCTAATCATTATCTTTTATCATATATTTCACTATTAGATTATGCTTAAATATCACTAAGTATTATAATATAATAATAAAGAAGTGGTGATAATTATTTACTTAAAAAAGATATTTTATTTTACATTAATTCTAGTGATATTATCATTAAATAAATCAATTTCTGTAGAAGCAAATCCTCCTGCAAATGTCACATCTCCATTTTTTTATAATTTTAACTCTAACGGAATCTTATATGAATCAGGTTCTGAAAGCGCATCAACTAGTCCTTATTTTTGGTTAAATTCAGGAGCAAAATTAATAATTGCAAATGAAATAGGAAAAACAATTCAAAATGAATTACCAATTAATGATTATTGGAGATTACTTTATTTTAATTCAAACCCAATTGATACTGATAATGGACTTCATCCTCAAAATATATTTAGAGTGTTAACTAGAAGTAAATGGCAAAATGTTAAGCAAATTATGTCATTTAAAATTACAAAAGATGAACTAAGTTCAAGTCCTAATAGAGATTCACATAATGGATTATTACTTATGACTAGATATATAGATAGTAATAATTTATACTATGCTGGTTTAAGAGTTGATGGTGCAGCAGTAATTAAGAAAAAAATTAATGGGAACTATTATACTTTAGCTTATAGAAATATCTTTCCAGGAACATATAACAGATTAACAAACCCAAATTTACTTCCAAAAAATACTTGGATTGCTTTAAAAACAGAAACTAAGAATAATTTAAATGGAAGCGTCTCTATTAAATTATACATGGATAATGGTTTAACTGGAACTTGGACTTTATTATTAAGTGCAACAGATTCTGGAATTGGTGGTTCTCCAATCACAAATGAAGGTTATGCAGGAATAAGAACTGATTTTATGGATGTTTACTTTGACAATTATTGGTTAGTAAATATTTAGAAATCTTTAAATTCTCATTTTTATTTAGAAATCTTTAAATTCTCATTTTATCTTATAAATTCATGAAAAAGGCAGCATTATTATTTATTATATTAATTTTTATCCAAGGATGCTCAAACTCAAATAATAATATTAAAATAACAAATATTCAAGAAGGAGGTTTAAAAATGAAAATTATAAGTAGTAATTTTAATAATAATGAAGACATTCCATCTAAATTTACATGTCAAGGTCAAAACATAAGACCTAATTTAAAATGGTCAGATTTCCCTAATGAAACAAAAAGCTTTGCAATCTCTGTAATAGACCCAGACGCTCCAGTAGGTAATTTTGTTCATTGGTTAATTTATAATATTCCTTTATCAGTTACAGAACTTAAAGAAAGCTTAGAAATTCCAGAAAGTTCTATAGAAGTTACAAATGGTGCTGGTAAAAAGCAATTTATAGGACCATGTCCTCCTTTAGGAAAACACAGATATTTCTTTAAAGTCTATGCTTTAAGTGTTAAAGAATTAAATAATATAAACTCAAATAATTTTATAGAAAAAGTAGAAGAAAATTCAATAGCTTCAGCAGAAATTATAGGATTATATCAAAAAAAATAAAAGAAAAATTAATTTTTATTAATGGCTAACTTCTACTAGCAAATCTTTAACTTTAAATCCTAGAGCCCCGGTTCCTAGTATTGTAGCTGTATTAGTAATCTTATTTATTGTTATTGTAAGAGTTTCATGTCCTTCTGAGCTTCCATAATTCCATTTCCAGTACCTAATGTTTCCGGAAGCAGTCAATGTTAATATTGGGTTAGAATAATGTTTACCAGTTATTTCATATTCGCCATAGATTCTAAAAGGTATTGGAACTACACCATTGTCATGGCCCATAGTCCTTATATTAATTGTGTCTCCTATTGTAGAAGTCCAGCTATGCACAAAAGTTGAGCTATCTACAAAAGTTGTGTCTGCCCAAACATAGTCTAGAATTCCTCCACTTCCTTTTGTGTCATATTCAGCTGCTAGAGCTGTAGTTGCCACAACTAAAATAGCTATAACTCCTAAAAATATTTTTTTCATTTGTCATACCTCCATTTTTGATATTTACAAAAGACAAATACACATTATAAATAACTTAATATTAATCTATCAGTAGTCATTTAGAAATCTTTTAATGAAATTACAACTTGCATCAATAAATTATAATAATTACAACTTAAAAATCAATAAAGAAAAACTATCTAAGGAGCCATTAAAGTTACAGCTAAATCATTAGCCTGGAAGTTTATATCTCCAATCCCACTTATATCTACTAATCTTGTATGCTTATCAACAATAATTGTTATTTCTCTAAAGTTAACATTATTTCTATTATAATTCCCATGACCTCTATACTTTATTATAATTTCATCTTCACTATTATCTATTAATCTTGCATTATCCATTATAATTCCTAATCTTTGGTTTCTAGGCCCATGTAATTCTAATGTACTTTGCCCTTGTTCTCTTTGATTATTAGAATAATATAAGCTTAATGAATTTTGTGAATTCAATTCCTGTCCATTTACTAAAGATCTTGTTCCTCTTGCTCTTATTGAGAATCTATCTCCTGGCCTTGCTGGAGTAATTATATTAAACAATTTTTCATCACTTGAAAATACGTGATCATTACTTTCTATTATTAACTTAGTTCCATATTCCCCAGGTCTCAAATTAACAGGCGTATCCCAAGTAACATGGAAAATTAAATCTCCTCCTGAGAAATAACCATACCCAAAAGTTCCATTTACATTATTTCTTGTTATATGTATAGAACTATCTGGATCTAATGGAGCACTATCACTTCCTTTTTGCCTTGTACATGAAAAACTTCCATCTTCAAAAACCATACATCTAAACTCATCAAAATTACCTGCTCTACTTCTTATTATTAAAGTTGTATCTTCTAAAGGCAATTGTTCTGTATCTAGAACATTAACAACAATATCATAACTTAAAGTATCTCCTTTATTTGTTGTAGGAATATCTGTTATTGTAAACTCTAAAGCTTGAGCTGGTCCTGCAACAACTAAAAGCAAAATAACAATTAAAGCAAAAAAGCTTCCAAGAATCCTCTCTTTTCCTAGCATATTCATAATTTCACTTCTTTTCAATCACTATTTATTTTATTTTGTATTCTTAATATTTAAACATAATTGTTGTCGATCTTATATAATGTAAAAATGGTGTTTATGGTAAATATTATTCTACTACAGCCATGATTTAACCTTTATTAGTAATACTATAGCTTGTATTTATTATTTTACTTTATAGTCTTTATATTAAAAAATTCAAATTTAAAATAATTAGAATCAATATCTACAACTTATATAATAAATTTATAGTATAGTACAACAGGTTGTATTGTATCTGTAATATAATACTTATTCTATTTACTATTGCTTAGTAGCTTAGATAAATTTTAAAAACTATAAAACAACACCAATAATGACAAAATATGCATGATTTAAAAATAATAGATAAAATTTTAAAAGAAGCTTCTAAAAAAGGCAATATAAATATATTGAAATTAGAAGTTGGTGAATTATCTGATGTTTCTCCATTAGAATTAAAAGAACATCTAGAAGAACATGTTACTTATAAAATTGATGTTAACTTAAAAAAAAGTAAGGTTAAATGCAAATGTAGTTATATAGGGCCTGCAGAAATACTTCTTAAAGACCATGGTATATGTTTATTTAGATGCCCTAATTGTAAAAATAAACCAGAAGTTATTGAAGGTGGAGAAATCAAAATCATAGGTGTTAAATAAATGTGCTTAGCTATTCCAGGAAAAATAATTGAAATTAAAAATGATATTGCATTAATAGATTATGGGTCAGAAAAAAGGCAAGCAAAAATAATAATTGGCGATTTCAAAATAAATGACTATGTAATAGTTCAAGGAAAAATAATAATTGAAAAAGTTCCTGAAGAACAAGTTCAAGGTTGGTTGAATTTATTAAAAAATGGAACCTGAAGTTTTATTCCTTAAATATGCATTTCCCTGTGCCTTTATAATTAAGCAAAGAGGCGAAATTAGTGATTTTGAACATCAAATTTTAGAAGATGCTGCTATTAATAATAAAGTTCTTGAAAGAAAATTTCTTGAAAAAATATTCTTTAGAGCATTTGAAAGAATTGAAAAGCTTACCAAAGAACTTAATAAAGATAAGTGGGATTATGAAGTAATTAAAGAGTATTTTACAGATAGACATAATTCAATTATAGATGAAGGTATGTATTCTTACGCAGAGGCACCAGAATCACTCAAAAATTTATGTAAAGTTCATAAAGCAGAAATTATTCAAATAAAAGATGATTCATTAATTGTTAAATATAATAAAGAAAAGTTAAGACCTGTTATTAAATCTCTTGTAAAGAATGTAAAAATAGGGGATTTTGTA
>JAGVZF010000025.1 GCA_018302785.1 Candidatus Woesearchaeota archaeon
TATTTAGCTTTCTTAAGGTCTCAAGAAGTTTAGTTCTTTTTAGTTTCATAAAGCTAACTAAATCAGCCTTATGAAATAGTTTCGGGATAACACAAAAAAGAATAAATAGCATAACCTTAAAAGGAGCAAAATTTCTAATTTTCATTATTTTAACATGAAAAATTTTAAAGAATTAGGATTAAGCCAGAATTTACTAAAAATTATTGATGAAATTGGGTTTTTAGAACCAAGTGAAATACAAGAAAAAATTATACCAATTGCATTAACTGGAAAAGATGTTATTGGAAAAAGTGCTACAGGGTCAGGAAAAACACTAGCTTTTGGGGCACCAATTATTGAAAAAATGCATAAGGGAAAAGGCCTAAAAGCTCTAGTTCTAGTTCCAACAAGAGAGCTAGCAGAACAAGTCTCAAAATCTATTTTAAGCTTCTCAAAATACAATCCATTAAAAATTATGTCTGTTTATGGAGGAGTTCCAATAAATCATCAAATAATTAACTTAAGAACAGCAGACTTAGTTGTAGGAACTCCTGGAAGAATTCTCGATCATATTTCAAGAAATACAATTGACTTGTCAAAAATCCAATTTCTTGTCCTAGACGAAGTAGATAGAATGATGGACATGGGATTTTTATATGACGTTACAAAAATAATTGAACAATGCCCAAGAGTTAGACAAAATTTCTTATTCTCTGCAACAATTCCAAGAGAGATTTTACAAATTTCAAAAAAATATATGAATAATCCAGTAGAAGTTTCAGTAGAATCATACATAGATGCTTCTAAACTTGAACAAATTTACTATCAAGTTCCTACAAATCAGAAATTCTCTTTACTAGTTCATCTTCTTAAAAAAGAAAATTCAAAATTAGTAATGGTTTTCTGTAATACAAAAAGAAATACTGATTTTATAGGAAATAGTTTAAGAAAAAATGACTTTGATGCATTAGCTCTTCATGGAGATCTAAGTCAAGGTAAAAGAAAAAAAGTACTTGAAAGTTTTAATAAAGGTACTAAATTTATTTTAGTTTGCACAGATGTTGCTGCTCGTGGTTTAGATATAAAAAATGTGTCTCATGTTTATAATTATGACACTCCAAAAACAAGCACAGAATACATTCATAGAATTGGAAGAACAGCTAGAGCTGGAAAAGAAGGAAAAGCAATAACTATTTTATCAGAAAGAGACTATGATAATTTTAGTAGAGTACTAGAAGATTCTTCATTAAACATAAAAAAAGTTCCAGTGCCTCAATTTGAAAGAGCTTTTGTTCATATTCCTAATAATAATTTTAGCTCAAGATCTACAGGAAATAGAAATTTTTCTTCAAGAAGAGATGACAATGAAGGTCATAGAAGATTTGGAGAAAGAAACAATAGAAACTATGGAAGAAGTAATCCTAGGAATTTTCATAGAAGAGAAAGAAGTTACAGATAGATTTTTATATTATTAAGTTCAATCGAGGTCGGCTCGCTAGAATGATAGATTTATAATATTTCTTGTATTACTCTTAGATATGATTAAGTATAGAAATAATCACCATAAATTTGAGATTGAGTTACCTAATGAACGGCACGGTCCTAGACTCATAAGTAGGTTATTCGGGATGGATGCAAATCCAGAGTTTTATGAGCAGAATAGGTCATCATTGAAGTTTGCTATAGGTCCAATCTCGCCAGAGCCATCAGTTAGAGAACAGCAACTAAATTTAGAAAATATAGCAAGAAAATATGGTCATGATGTTATAGAAGTTGGTAGTATTGCTGTATATGAAAAAGAACACGCTACAATAGTTTGTAAAGTGCCTTTAATACAACAACCTCCTGTAATGATAGGCAGACCAGAATATATTGTCAGACCTGTTCCGTCTATGCTACTTAAAAATTATTCTCTTATTTTTGACGGAATTGAATATTTCGCAACTGCAAGTATTGACAAGTTTCCTGAAGAAAATTTCGATGAGATTATTAAAACATTTAGATTATTTTGATAAAGCCCACCAACCAACATTTTTAAACTTTAGTGCCGACAATAATGGATTTTTCTTTCAGAACGTTGCACTAAAAATCAATAACTAATTTTAAAACCCTTAAATTTAGCCTTTCTAAGCTGTACAAAGGCAAAAAGATAGATTTATATACTAGTTTATAAACACTTCATTGTTGAGTTTAAATCAACATAAATATCTTAAATCAACATGGAAGAAATCAAAAAGCGAAGTTTCAAGCAAGATTATCTATTAGAAGTAAAGAAAAATGAAGAATTAACTAATGATGTAAAGAGAATACAAGCTGACTTTGAAAACTACAAAAAAAGAATAGAAAAAGAAATGCTAGAATTTCAAAAATTAAGTAATCATAAACTATTAGATAAGTTACTAGTAATTATAGATGATTTTGACAATACAATAACTCATTTATTAAAAAATGCTAAAGAAGACACTAATATTCAAGGAGTTAAACTATTATATGACAAATTCAGAAAATTACTTTATGATGAAGGTTTAATTCCAATAAAAACATTAAATGAGAAATTTGATCCTTACAAACATGAAGTTATTAAAAAAGAATCTAGTGATAAAGAAGAAGGAATTGTTTTAGAAGAAATTCAAAAAGGATATATGTTTCAAGATAGAGTTTTAAGAACTTCAAAAGTAAAAATTTCTTCAGGTCCTGAAGTTAAAGAAGATAATAAAAATTTAGATAGTAATGGGGGAAATAAAAATGGCTAAAATAATTGGAATTGATTTAGGAACAAGTAACAGTGCAGCAGCTTTTTTAGAAGCAGGCAGACCTAAAATTATTCCTAGTAAAGAAGGAGCTTCATTATATGGAAAAGCTTTTCCAAGCGTTGTTGCATTTACAAAAGATTCTCAAGTTTTAGTTGGAGAACCTGCAAAAAGACAAGCAGTTAGTAATCCAGAAGGAACAATTACAGCTGCAAAAAGAAAAATGGGAACTTCACATAAATATAAAGTTTACAATAAAGAATATACTCCTCAACAAATTAGTGCTTTTATTCTTCAAAAAATAAAAAGAGATGCTGAAGAATTTTTAGGAGATAAAGTTGAAAAAGCTGTAATTACAGTTCCAGCTTACTTTGATGATAATCAAAGACAAGCAACAAAAGATGCAGGAACAATAGCAGGCTTAGAAGTTATAAGAATCATAAATGAACCTACAGCAGCAGCTTTAGCTTATGGTCTAGACAAACATACTAAAGAACAAAAAATTCTAGTTTATGATTTTGGTGGAGGTACATTAGATGTTACTTTAATGGAATTTGGCGATGGAGTTTTTGAAGTTAAGTCTACATCTGGAGATACTCAATTAGGTGGTACTGATATGGACAATATTCTAGTTAACTTCGTTATAAAAGAACTTGAAAAAGACTCTGGAATAGATGTTTCTGATGATAGCACAGCTATGCAAAGAATTAGAGAAGCTGCAGAAAAAGCAAAAATAGAATTATCTACAACTTTAGAAACAGATATTAATTTACCATTTATAACAGCAACTAATAAAGGTCCTAAACATTTACAATTAAAATTAACAAGAGCAAAATTAGAAGGTTTAGTAAATTCAATTGTAGAAAAAACAAGACATCCTATAGAACAAGCATTAAAAGATGCTAAACTAACAAAAAATGATATTGATAAAGTAATTTTAGTTGGTGGACCTACAAGAATGCCTATAGTTCAAAAGTTTGTTGAAGACATTGTAGGAAAAAAAGTTGAAAGAGGAGTAGATCCAATGGAATGTGTTGCTTTAGGAGCAGCAGTTCAAGCAGGAGTTTTAGCAGGAGAAGTTAAAGATGTATTATTATTAGATGTAACTCCCTTAAGCCTAGGAATAGAAACTTTAGGAGGAGTCTTTACAAAATTAATTGATAGAAATACAACAATTCCTACTAAAAAATCTCAAATATTTTCCACAGCTCAAGATAATCAAAACGCTGTAACAATTCACGTATTACAAGGAGAAAGAGCCATGTCTCAAGACAATAAAAGTCTTGGAAGATTTGATTTAGTTGGAATTCCGCCAGCTCCAAGAGGTATTCCTCAAATTGAAGTTACATTTGACATAGATGCTAATGGAATTGTTCATGTTAATGCAAAAGACCTTGGAACTGGAAAAGAACAAAGCATTAAGATAACAGCATCTCAAAAATTAAACGAAGCAGACATTGAAAAAATGAGAAAAGAAGCAGAACAATTTGCTGAACAAGATAAAAAAAGAAAAGAAGAAATTGAAATCATAAATCAAGCAGATTCATTAGTTTATTCTACAGATAAATTACTTGAGGATTTTAAAGGAAAAATAGATGATGCAAGAATCACAAAAGTCAAAGAACAAATAGATGAGTTAAAAAAATTACTTGAAGAAGAAAATAAAGATGTAAATAAAGTAAAAGAAAAACTTGATGAAATAAATAAAATAATCCAAGAAATGTCAATAGAATTATATCAACAAGCAGGAGCTAAAACAAATACAGAAAATACAGATAATCCAGAAGATAAAGTAAAAGATGCAGAATTTGAAGAGGGAAAAAAATGAACCTAGAGTTTCTAAGAAAACCAACGCCATTTATGTTTGATGGAATTGACTTAAATGCTTTTGAATCACTTTCTTCCTCTTTAATAGAAAATGATGCTGTTAGAAAATTTCCTTCTCAAGAAGATCCAAGAGTTGAACTAGATACCCAAAGAAGTACAGTGGGGGTTTTAGATTTCTTAGAAAATTATCAAGGAATGCCATATGCAAATAAAGTCAGCGTAGTATGTAGATATTTTGCTTACCTCAATGCAGATAGAAAAGCAAAAAACGCTATATTAGAAAGAGTTGATGACGCAAATTGGGGCGTTTACTGCAGTTTGCTTTAAAAATAATAGCAACTTTTATTAAATATCCATTTTAATATTAAAATATGACAAAACGAGATTATTATGAAATTCTAGGAATTAGTAAAACAGCTTCAGTAGATGAAATTAAGTCATCATATAAAAAACTAGCTAAGAAATTTCATCCTGATGTTTCTAAAGATAAAGATGCAGCTGAAAAATTCAAAGAACTAAGTGAAGCTTATGCAGTTTTAAGTGATTCTAATAAAAGATCCCAGTATGATCAATTTGGTCATCAAGGTTTTGATCAAAGATATTCTCAAGAAGATATTTTTAGAGGTTTTGACTTTGACATATTTAATGATATTTTTAATGGAGATAATGGAGTTGATTCAATATTTGACATGTTCCTTGGAGGAAAAAGAAATAGAAGACATACTAATAGAGGCTCTGATTTAAGATATGATATTGAAATTACTTTAAAAGAAGCTGCAAAAGGTGTAAAAAAACCCATTTCATTTTTTAAAGAAGATAAATGTGAAACATGTGATGGAACAGGAAGTAGTGATTCAAAAACAGAAAAATGTAACAAATGTAATGGAAAAGGAACAATAACACATACATCTAGAACAGTCTTTGGTTATTTACAACAAACAACTATATGTCCTAGTTGTCATGGTTCTGGTCAGCAAATAAAAAATCCATGTAAAAAGTGTAATGGAAATGGTATATTAAAAAAAGAAAGGACTTTAACTATTACAATACCTGCTGGAGTTGATACTGGTCATCAATTAAGATTAAGAAATGAAGGAAGTAACATTAGAAGTGGAGATTCTGGAGATCTTTATATTGTAATTCATGTACTCGAAGATCATATTTTTGAGAGAAGAAATAATGATATTTACTTAAAGGTCCCAATTACATTTAGTCAAGCTGCATTAGGTGATAAAATTAAAGTTCCTACATTAGATAGTGAAGTTTTAATGATCATTCCTCCTTCTACTCAAACAGGAACAATTTTTAGACTTAAAGAAAAAGGTATTAAACAAATAGACTCTAATTTAATAGGAAATGAATATGTAGAAATAATTGTTAGAACTCCAAATAAAGTTACAAAAGAAATGAAAGATTTATTTTCAAAACTTTCAAGTATATCAAAAGAAGAATTAAAGCTTGATTCTAAATCATTCTTTAACAAAATCAGAGATGCATTTACATAATATTACAGCTCCAGCTATATAAATCTCAAAAAGTTAAGACCGGTCTTATTAAAAAATTAGTTGACTCTTTTTTCAGTAATCTGAATAACCTAAAAGCCACCCTGCTTCTGCATCTGATATTTCATCTGCCTCCATTTGTTCATCTAGTTTTTCCTCTGTGAAGATGTCATCTTCTTCTTCCCAAATATCTCTAGATTTTTTCATTTCCAACCCCCTATTAGACATAGATATAGTGTCTATATCTAATAATATACCAAAATCTTTAAATATATATACTTACTCTATATATTTTATATAATGTATATACTACATATAGGATTGATCAAATTTGGAATTTAGGAAAATAATAAAATTTGGGAAATCTTCTTATGTTGTTTCCCTCCCGTCAGATTGGATTAAAAAGAATAATATCAAAAAAGGAGATCAAATTTTTTTTGAAGAGAGTAGTAATAATGCCTTAATATTTAAGATTAATAACACACCTAATAAAATTATTAAGAAAAAAATAAATATAAATTCTACAAACAAATCATTAATTGATATTGAGAGACTTATAATTTCTTACTATGTCAAAGGATACAATACATTCGCGATAATAGATAATAATATGGCTACAAGATCTAAAAAAATAAAGGCAATACTTCAAAATTTGATTGGTCTTGAGATATTAGAACAAACACAAAAAAGATTAGAAGCCAAAGATTTAACTGATATTAACGCTATTTCTATTGAAGGACTCATAAAAAGAATGGATATAATTATAAGGTCTATGATGGAAGACTCAGTTAATTGCTTATCCTATAATAAAAAAGAAATAGAAAATGCTATTCAAAGTATTAATGACAGAGACAATGATGTAAACAGATTAACATTTTTAGGTTACCGAGTGTTAAGATTTTACTTTAACTACCCTCATTTAATTAACAATAAGAATTTGTCTAATCAAAAAATATTTTTAAATTTAACTGCAATAGATAATTTAGAGAAGATTGCAGATACAATTAAAAGGAGAACTAGATTATATTATAAAATTAATAAAGATCAAGAATATAAAAAAGAACTAACAGCACTTTTAAAAGAATTGCAAAATATATATGCTAACGCCATGAAAGCTTACTTAACTGAAGATACAAATCTGGCATTCAAAATTGTTTCTACAAAAGACATAGTTATTGACACTCATAAGAAATTCCTGTCTAAATACAACGATGTTGAAACTGCATTGATTACAGAAAACCTAAACTCAAAGCTGATTTACATTAGAAATCTAGCTAGAACAATATTAGGCTAAATTTAAATAATTTTCTAAATACTAAAGCATATGCATATTTTAAGTCCTGAAGAAGAGACAAATAGGAGAATTGAAGCTCTTGTAAAATCAAGATTTAATAAACCAGCCAAGGTAATTAAGAGATATCCTATGCAATATATGTTCTATCAAAGCAGAACAGGAAGCACTGCGCATACTGATGTTTCTAGATTAACTCTTGGATTGCCTAACAATAATAATACATTAGTGGATGTTGTTCAGAAAGGCACTTTTAATGATCTAGAAAATATTGTAAGAGAAACAAGTGCATTAACATTATTTTCAAGTGCACTTGACGAAACTAATAAAAAACACATCCCATATTATTATGGTAGAGTTGATAATTACATTATAAAAGAATTTATCTTTGGCGAAAGCTTAGACTCTATTTTATCACTAATTCAAGAAAGAACAAAATTACATCGCCAAGCTCTACAACAATCTGAACAAGATGAAACTAAACAACAAATTACTAAAAAATTAAGTTTCTTAGAAACTAATTATAGAAATTATCTAGATGCAGCATTTAATCTTGCAACTTTATTACACTCTTCATCACAAGATTACTTACTAAGAAACCCTACAGCTCACTGGTTACAATTAAAACCAGATAATGTTGTAAATGATCTTAGAAAGTATTTATCTAACTTAATTAGTTCTGATTCAACAGAAGAACCAAAAGAAATTGATGAAATATGTAATTTATTTAGTTTAATGCCAGTACCTTATGAAATGTGTTATAGTACTAATATGCCAAGTCTAATTGTTGGTGATTTCAGACAAGCTAATGTCTTAGTTTCACAATCTTCAGAAGACAGAAATGAATTTATGGAAAGGTTAGAATCTGAAATAATAAATCCTGAAGAAATATTTCAATATACAAGAATTACAGATTTTGATAGAAGTCATATAGCCAATCAAAATATAGATATAGTAGACATTCTTGAAAATCCAAATTTAGTAGTATATGACAACCAGAATTTATTTGATTCATTACTTGAGTCTTTAGTATCATATAGAAGAAGTCGCAAAAGAAGCACTATTGAAATTGGTGATATAAAAAGAGATTTATTAAATTTTGCCCCAATAAGACTAATAAGAGGCGCAAGTAGTTCAAAAGAAAATAGAACATCATACCTTCAAATAGCCCTTAATTTAATGGAAAGACAACAAGGATATCAAGAAATAAGGAAAAAATTAGGAAAACTATTAACTAAATCTTATCCTAATATTCAAATAAATTTATAAATTAAGCTAGTATATAATAAAATATGAAAAATAGAGTAGTAATTTTAATCATCGTATTATTAATAATTTTAACATTATTAATATGGTATATGAGATATCTTAGAAAATCTTTTGTATAATAATCTTATTTTTTCTGTTTCTTTGACCTTAAATATAGTCTCAAACATTGTTTTAATTCTGCCTGTTGACGCTTAGATAAATCTTTCTTAGAATCATATAGTAATCTTACTATATATTTAACTCTCATTAATGCAGGAAGAACTTCAAAAGATAAATTTCTTTTTTCTAATTCACTTTTAAAGAGTTTTAATATTTTATCAAACTTTCTCATAGATGGCTTATAATATGGATCTTGTCTGAAATGTAAAGACATAATTTCCTTTTGAAATGCAATATCAGCCACTTCTAAATATAAAAGCACTGCATTTTTATCACTTGGTTCTTCATCATAATTTGCTAAGGCTTCTAAAGCTTCAGCAAATTCAGTCTGGACTTCTTTTCCTTTAAGTCCATCATAGTAATTCAATTTCATTTCAAGATTTGGATAACTCAAACCTAAGGTTCTCAATAGAATACTATCTTCTCCAACAAGTGGCCTTAATCTCCTACCAGAATACATATCTTCAATTAATCTAGTTATCCTGTCTCTATAATCAAAGTTCATTTTTATTTGAGCTAAAAATTAAACTATTTAATAAGATATTATATATACTAAGAAGGCAAAATATTTAAGTTAGTCTATTTTGTTAACTTATATGGGGGAAATTGAATTAATAGTTGGCTGTATGTTTTGTGGTAAAACTAGAGAATTACTAAGAAAAATCAGAATGGAATTAGTTTCAGAAAGAAAAGTTCAATTATTCAAACCAATAATAGATAATAGATATGATAACAAAAGTATTATTACTCATGATAAAGACAATTTAACCGCAATTCCTGTAGAATCTACAGAAGACATTTATAATTATTTAGAAGATGATGTTAATGTAATTTGCATAGATGAAATTCAATTCTTTGATGACAAAATTGTGGATTTTTGTCTAGAACAAGCAAACAGAAATAAAAAAATTATAGCAAGTGGTTTGAACTTAGATTTCAGAGGAGAACCATTTAAATTTAGAAATTCAAATAAACACATCGGAGAGTTAATGCCATATTCTTTAGTATATCATTTAAGAGCCATTTGTAAATACAAAAAAGATGATTCAAAAATTTGTGGTAGGCCTGCAGATTTTTCTCAAAGACTAATTGATGGAAAACCAGCATCTTATAATAGCCCATTAATTTTAGTTGGAGCAGAAGAAACATATGAAGCCAGATGTAGAAAACATTTCTTTATTTTAAAAAATAATAAGATGAAGCAAGAAAAGGATAGTATTTAAAAAGTCTTATTCTTATATAATTCCAATAATTTTATAAAATCTTTCTATAATTTATTTGTTATGAAAGAAACGATTTGTTTGGGCATTGAAAGTACTGCACTCTAAAGGCAGAGATACTTTTGGTGTCGGAATAATTACAAGCAAAGGAAAAATTCTAAGTGAAGCTAAAGCTAGTTTTACAACTGAAAAAGAAGGAATGATTCCGATAGAAGTTTCAAAACATCACGAAAAAAATAAAGAGCTAATTTTAAAAAAAGTATTAGAAGAAGCAAATTTATCTTTAAATGATATTGATATAATTGCCATATCTCAAGGTCCTGGCTTAGCTCCTTCATTATTAGTTGGAATGAAATTTGCAAAAGAATTAGCAATTAAGAATAATAAACCATTAATTGGAGTAAATCATTTATGTGCTCATTTAGAAATTGGAAAGTTATTTTGTAAAGTTAAAGATCCAATTTATGTTTTTGTTTCTGGAGCTAATACTCAAATTATTGCAAAGGAAAAATTAAGATACAAAATATTTGGAGAAACTTTAGATGTTGCCCTAGGAAATGCTTTAGATAAAACAGGAAGAATTCTAGGTTTAGGTTTTCCAGCAGGTCCAAAAATTGAAGAATTAGCTAAAAAAGGAAAATATATTGACATGCCTTATGTTGTAAAAGGAATGGATTTATCTTTTGCAGGAATTGTTACAAATGCTCAAAATAAATTTACACAAGGAGCTTCAAAAGAAGATTTATGTTTTTGTTTACAAGAAACTATGTTTTCTATGTTAGTTGAAGTTACAGAGAGAGCCCTAGCTTATTGTGATAAAAAAGAAGTCTTATTAGTTGGTGGTGTAGCAGCAAATAAAAGATTAATTGAAATGCTTGATATAATGTGTAAAGAAAGAAATGCTAAAAATTACTTTGTTCCTTTAAAATATAGTGGAGATAATCCAATAATGATTGGTTGGCTTGGAATTCAACAATATATTAATTTTGGAGTTACTGAAAATTCAGAAGATATGGATATTAAACCAGGCTGGAGAACTGATGAAGTTGATATAAAATAGTCTTGCTCTTTTTGATATGCCATTTTTAATAAAGCCATGTTTGTAAATCTTTCATTAATGTTATTACTTTATAACTACTATTATTTAATAGAAATCATTAAATATAAGGTTACCTATTAGGTAACTATATAAAACATATAAAAAACCAAAATGGCAACAGAGATACCTCAATATGGGTTAAAGGCTTATGCTTTATTTTTTGCAAAACATAAAGATAAAGAAGAATTCAAACAATCAGAATTAGATTGGATAGTTGGACAAAGCATGAAAAAGAAGATTTTTTCTTTATTGTTAAGAACAGGTTGGATTAAAAAACAACAAGATAACACTTATATTTGCATAAATCCCGAGATTATAATAAATAGCTTGTTAGAGTTTAAGGTTCCTCAGATAATAAAAGAATCTAAAAAAGATTATGCTTTTACTAATTTATCTGCTGTAGAGATTTGGAGTGATTACTCTTATGTTCAAAGAGGAATAGAAAAATCTCCATATTTCATTAAAGTCTTGAAGAAAGATTTAAAATATTGGAAAAACTTTTTTAACAGCCATAATATCCCAAATTATGTTAATCAAGGAACTACAATAGGAGAATATATTATTTTAATTCCTGTTAAAAAGTTAAGTTTTGTAGAAAAAGAAGGATATAAAGTTGAAAGGTTAAAAGAAACGATTAAATTAGCAAAATTAAATGAAATGTATTTATATGCTTACAATTATATAAAAGAAAAATACAAAAATGTTACAGCTTAGAGAAAAAGAAATTTTTGAAACTTTAAAGAAAATGAACAAGTTCAAATTTGTAATTATAGGAGGATATGCTATAAATGCTTACACCCTTCCAAGATTTTCAGTTGATTGTGATATTGTAGTCAAAGACGAAGAGGAATTAAAAGAAATAGAGGAAGTTTTAGTAAATTTTGGTTATGTAAAAGAAGAAAATAATAAAGACAAAACTTCTTATTATGGGGATTTTTTAAGACTTGAGAAGGATTTAGGAGATAATATCAAAGTAAGTATAAACATTTTAATCAAAGAAGTTTTAGATAGGCAAACAAATGCTACTTTTTCTGCTGGTTGGGTATTTGATAATTCAGAAATAAGAACATTAAGAGGAAAAACAATCACAGAAGAGTTAAAATTGAGAATAATCAACTTAGATGCTTTATTTGTCTTAAAATTTGTAAGTTGTCGCTTAACAGATATAAGAGACATTTTTATGTTAGCTCCTAATATAAATAATAAAGAATGGATAAAAGAAGAGATTTCGAAAAAATATGATTTTAATAAATTATTCTTAAAAGTAGAAGAAAAAATAACCTCAAAACAATTTAAGGATAGTCTGCAAGGAGTTTATGGTATTATAGACAATAAAGTTTTGGAGAAACATAAGAAAGCTATTTTAAGTTTAGCAAAATAAGAAAGCGTGTGCTTTTTGGTATACTTTATGTAAAAGATTATATCCTAAAGGATATACTTTCTTTTGGATAAGTTTGACAAATTAATCCGACGAATTTGTAAATTGGTCTAAGAGATTAATTACTTGTTTTAAACAACATTTTTAAGATATATTTTTATATGTGCTTCTTTTATATTTATTAAAATGGCAGAGAAAAATTTAGATCTTGTATCGCAATTAACACCTGATGAAAAATCAATAGCTGAGTTTAGATTAAGAGGTGTTTGTCCTGATGATGGTAAATATGGTAAATCTACTAATGAATTAAGAGATTACTTAAGTGCAGAAGCAGAATGGAAAGAATGTGCAAGAATTCAATTAGTTTTATTAGAAGTTAGAGCGAATTATGGACAAGCCAAACCTGAACAGGTTAAGGAAGTTACTGATGCTTTAGGTAAGATTAATCCATTGAACATGAGTTTGTTAGAAGAAAAAGTTACCAAACACGATCAATTAGCTGTCTTAGAAGAAATAGGAAGACATGTTTCTCCAAAAACAAAAGCTCTTTTACATCCTGGAACAACTTCTTATGACGTTTTAGATACAGCAAGAGCCCATTTAATAAAAAGAGCGTGGAGAGAAGTAATGAGACCAGAAATTACTAATACTGTTAAAAGTTTGTGTGATTTAGCTAAAAATACAATTGATGTTTTACAAGTTGGAAGAACCCATTTGCAGGATACTTCTCCTGTTTTGTTTGGAGGAGTCTTAGCAAGTTATGCAGTAAGATTAGCTGATAGAGTTTCAAGGTGTGATTTATATTTTAATGATTTAAGAGGAAAAATTTCTGGAATTGTTGGAACTGGGGCAAGTATAGAGATGGTTGTTGGTGATGGAAGATCTTTAGAATTTGAGAAAATTGTTTTAGAAAAACTAGGATTAACACCAGACTACACTGCTACTCAAGTTACACAAAAAGAAAGATTTGCAGATGTTGGTCACGGCATTGTTTCTTTAATGAGTGTTCTAGGTGATTTTGCTAATGATATGAGAATGCTTTATTCTTCTTCTATTCAAGAGGTTAGCGATAGAGAAAGTGCAGCAAGGCTTGGAGGAAGCAGTGCAGATGCGGGAAAAAATAATCCAATAAATTGGGAAAACATTTCTGGAAAAGTTGCTGTTGTTGAGGGAGGAATGAGAGTTTTATATGAAATGATTCATTCGGATTTTCAAAGAGATTTAAGGGGTTCTGTTCAGGCAAGATACCAACCGGGAATGATGATGACAGAAACTTATGAATCATTTACACGTGCGAATAAAGGATTGAAAACGTTATCTGTTAATGAAGACAGAATGGGCATAAATTTGAAATCTATTAGAGAAAATCCTACAGAAGCGATGGTTGCAATTTTGAGAGGAGAGGGATGGGTTCATTCTAAACTGGGTGTTGGACATGATTTTGTAAAAGCAATGGCTAAAGAAGCAAAAACGAGAGCTGTAAGATTAATTGATGTTTGTCAAGAGGATAAAGAATTTTCAGAACTTTATGATGGACTACCTAAAACAAAGCAAGAGATATTGCAAGGACAATTAGAAAAATATACTGGTTCAGCCAAAGAAAGAGCAAATTTAAATATTGCTTATGCAAAAAAGGTTATTTCTTAGACAAATTTATATTTCAAAATTCAAATTTAGAAAGTATATCCTTTTTGATATACTTTGTGTAAAATAATATATCCTAAAGGTAACCTTTTCTAACGAGCTACTTGTTTTTGAGATGATTTGGTTACAACTAAGTCTACCCAAAAGTTAAAATCTTATCTGATTCTTTCACTAATTTTAATAAATCTCCCATAGTTGAAATTGGACAGATACTGCTTCCTTTCTTGCCTCTAGATTTCAAACAAGTTCCGCATGCCAATATTTCTCCTTTGTTTTCAATAAACAAGTCAATTTGTTCTTTCACATTAAACTTTTTATTCTTTATTTCCTCTAACTCTACTCCTTTTCCTAATAAGAAAATCTTTGTTTTGTGCTTATTCTTCAATGCTGTTACGCAAAGTCGTAAAGCATTCCAAACCGTCTCTGGTTCATTAGTGCTGATTATAATTCCGAGTTTCATTCTAAAAGAGGATATTTTCTTACTAATTTAGTTTTGACCCATATATTACCGCAACCAAGATATCTCCCCGCTTTAAAAGAAGACAGTAAAATTAAAACAAGAGAGTAAATAATGTGCTCATCAAAGATAGGATTATTTTCAGGAGGCAAAAGAGCTAACCACATCAACAAGAACATTACTATTCCAGAATAGCTAGCTAATTTCATAAAAATTCCAGAAAGCAATGACAATCCAATTAA